>DLRK01000196.1:98430-100889 GCA_002501065.1 Akkermansiaceae bacterium UBA7890 | reverse complement strand
TTCCCGGAGCCGCCTTGGAAGATTCCCTGAGCGCGAAACCCGTTTCTAGGCCTCCTGCTCTTCGATGGTGACTGGTTTGTATCCACCCCTCGACTTGAAGTAGAGGAGCAGGGCGAGGTAAATGATCGCCATCGCGAGCGGAATGACGGAGTCCGCCTTCAGTGTCTTGCGGTCACCAGTGATGCTGGCCTCCTGCACCTTCTGTTCAGTCGCAGTGAGACCTTTCATCCCATCTGCGAGGAAATTCTCGTTACCCTCAGCTTTCAGGACTCCAGCTTCCTTAAGAGTCGCTTCCAAGGCTACGAGTTCCTTATTACTCTTCGCAGCTTCCATCTTCTCCTCGCCTTCCAGTTCCTTCACGTCTTTCACGAGTTGTGCCTTCTCAAGACTGCCTGCCGCGAGGATGGCGCGAGCATTCCCCAGCTTGCCCTGCACCTTACCCAGTTTCTCCCCGTCAATGGCCTGAACCTTATCGAAGACAAGGAACCCTTTGGCCTTCTTTTCTTCCACCAGGTAATCCTTATATGCATTGGGAGCGCTCTCCTCGAGTGCTGCCGCAGAGAAACGGTCCTTACCGTAACCGAGGCCCTCGGAACCAATCAACCCGGCGGACATCATCCCGATCCCGCCCATGATGGAGATCGCAACCGCACCGGTCCGCGGAAAGCGATCCGAGGCGACGGCTAGCATCGTCGGCCAGAAGAAGGTCTTACCAATAGCGTAAAGACCCAGGGCCCCGAAGGCCATCATCAGGCTGTCCATTCCACCGGCAAGCTGCAGGCCAACAAAGGCCAGGACGGCACAGGCGAAGAGCATCGAAATGGGTGACAGCTTGAGGGTCTTCTCAATCCAGTTGGCACAGAAGCGCAGGCTGAACATGATGGCCGAAGTGAAGATGAAGAGCATCTTGCCCGCCTCCGAGCTGAAGAGGTTGCCGGTGATATTCTGGATCCAGCCATCCGTTCCCAGTTCCACCGCACCAACCAGGGCGTGAGCGATGAACAACACGAAGAGCAGGACCGATCCCATGGAGAACTTGGTGATCACCCCAATGACCGCCAACAGGACGAAACCGATGACATATCCGATGAGCTTGGCTGTCTTTGCTGCCGCCGCTGCCTCATCCGGTGTCGCATCCGCAGCGGTCAGAATATTGGCGAACATACCCCCGAAGAAGAGAGCGAGGAGATAACAGATGACCAGGCCGCCCAGAATCCCGACATCCTTGAACATGTCCCCCAGGGACATTCCCTTCTTGGAGGCTTCGGACTTGGGATATTTCTGCCCCAGGAACATCGCCCCGTAAATCACGCAGGGAACGAGGTAGAGGGCCAGTTGCCACTTCCAGCCCCATTGCAACTTGTCGTCGAGCGTCCAGCCGATGATGCCACCAAGCACTAATCCCAGCGGCCAGGAGGCATGGAGGATGTTGAGGTAATGATTGCGGTTTTCGGGGAAGGCCGTTGCCACCAACGGATTGGCCACCGCTTCGAGGGTGCCATTGGCGTAGGCAAAGAGGAACATGCCCCAGTAGAGGAAGGTGTAGGCATTCTCCGGGGTTGAGGCTCCAAAGGTCACAAATGCGGAAAGGATATGGGTGGCAAAGGCGAGAAGCACCAACTTGCCATAGCCGATCTTGTCGACCACGACCCCGCCGATGACGATCCCGAAGCAGAAGCCCGTGAAACCCGCACCCCCGATGGCTCCCAGCTGGAGACCTGTGAAGCCGTATTCACCGCCCCAGTTATCAAAGATTCCGCCTCGAATCGCGAAGCCTACGCCCGCGGCCAGGATCGCCATGAATCCCGCCCAAAGAAGACGGGACCTGTTAATTCCATTACTGTCGCTCATGTCGTGTTGCTATTGTGTTTGAAGCTAGCGAATTATGGCCATCAGTCTTTATAAGACAAGCTCATCGTATCCCCGCAGAAGGTTGGGCGGAAATGCATTTCATGCTTCCAGCGTGAAAATGAGAACCCCGCTTCCTGATAGCGAAAACAAGCCTGCCCCCCGGGTTTTCAGCCGGTGATGACGGTCCGGTGAGTTCCGGGATCACCGGCAGAGAATGATCTCTTTCCCTATTTTGAGGTCGAAACGTAGCTGGCCTGGCTCACGCCCTTGCCCACGCTCTTGGCCTTCTTGCCGAGCCAGCTCATCATCCCACGCAGCTTGGCTCCGACCTTCTCGATGCCGTGCCTCTCCTCCGCCTTGCGGATCTTGTTGAAGTTCTTGCAGCCACCCTGGAACTCCCCAACCCACTCCTTGGCAAACCTGCCACTCTCAATCGTCTTGAGCTGGCGGCGCATGCGGTTCTTGACTGACTCGTTGATGATCTTGGGTCCCACCGTGACATCCCCATACTCCGCAGTTTCCGAAATCGAGAAGCGCATTCCGGCGATTCCGCTCTCGTTCATGAGGTCCACGATGAGCTTCAGCTCGTGCAGGCACTCGAAGTAGGC
>DLRK01000196.1:57429-98119 GCA_002501065.1 Akkermansiaceae bacterium UBA7890 | reverse complement strand
GTGCAGGCACTCGAAGTAGGCCATTGTGGGCGAGTAACCCGCTTCCACCAGCACTTCGTAACCCGCCTTGACGAGAGCGGATGCTCCCCCGCACAGCACGCATTGCTCACCAAAGAGGTCAGTCACGGTCTCCTCTCGAAAATTAGTCTCGAAGACGCCGGCGCGGGTGCCCCCGATTCCCTTGGCCCACGCCAGGGCGGTCTGCTTGGCCCTGCCCGTGGCGTCCTTGTCCACCGCGATGAGGGTGGGCACCCCCTTCTTCTCCAGGAACTGGCTGCGCACGGTGTGGCCGGGGCCCTTGGGGGCCACCATGATGACGTCCACGTCGTCAGGGGTCTCGATCAGGTCGAAGTGCACCGCGAACCCGTGGGAAAAGAGGAGGGTCTTTCCCGGGGTGAGATTGGGAGCCACGTCCTTCTCGTAGACCGAGGGAATGACGGTGTCGGGAGTGGCGATGAAGATCACGTCGGCATGCTTCACCGCCTCGTCGGTATTCATCACCTTGAAACCCAGTTTCTTCGCAACAGGACGGGACTTGGACTTGGCGTAGAGGCCGATCGTCACGTCACAGCCGCTTTCCTTCAGGTTAAGGGCATGGGCGTGTCCCTG
The DNA here is from genome assembly GCA_002501065.1 of Akkermansiaceae bacterium UBA7890. Taxonomy (GTDB): domain Bacteria; phylum Verrucomicrobiota; class Verrucomicrobiia; order Verrucomicrobiales; family Akkermansiaceae; genus Roseibacillus_B. The sequence continues at coordinate 97,510 of DLRK01000196.1, read as the reverse complement.
CGAACCGAAGCCGATCACAGCGAGCTTCTTGCGCCGAATGGCATTCAGGTTGGCATCCTTGTCGGTATAAATCTTGGTGGCCATGGTGGTATCTTGGTGGGGCGCGGAGACTGCGGCAGCAGTGCGCACTCGTCAAGCCGCGAGGTAGCTCCAGCATGTCCCTTCCCACTAGCCACCGTAGACCGCGACCGGACCCATCCCCGGGGGGCCCTGCACGCTCCGCAGCTTGTGCACTGCCCGGCCCACCGCGGTGGCAGCCTCCTCCACGTCCTCGTCAGTGGTGAAGATGGAAAGGGAAATGCGCAGGCTGCTCCTGGCCTGCTCGTCGGAAAGACCCATCGCCTTCTGCACGTGGCTGGGCTGCTGTTTGCCGGTCATGCAGGCACTCCCCGCCGAGCACTGCACCCCCGCCTCGTCGAGGAGAATGAGCAGGCCGGCTGCTTCGCAATTCTCGAAGGAAGCGTGCACGATGTTGCCCGCCCGATGCTCGCGGGATCCGTTCAGGGTCACGCCCTCGATCTCGCTCATCAGCCGCTGCTCGAAACGGTCGCGGCGGCGACGCACGTCGGCGTGCCCGTCGCGTTCCAGTTCCGCCTTCATGATCTCGGCGGCCTTGCCCAGTCCGATGATGAAGGGCACGTTCTCCGTCCCGCTGCGCCGGCCATCCTCCTGACCCCCGCCGCGAATCATCGGTTCAAAACGAATGCCCTCGCGGACGTAGAGCGCACCCACGCCCTTGGGGGCATGGAACTTGTGGCCACTCAGGGAGAGGAAATCAACCGGGACCGCCCTGACATCCACCGGCATCTTCCCGACCGCCTGGATGGCATCGGTGTGGAAAGCCCAGCCCACCTCCCCGGCAATGGCACAGGCCTCTTCCACCGGGTTGATGACCCCGGTCTCGTTGTTGGACCACATCACCGAGGCAAATCCCGGGCGATCCGCATCCACCAGCCCGGCAAACTCGTCGAGATCGAGACGACCGTCCGGTTTCACCGCACACTGAGCCACCTCGTAGCCGACCTCCGCCATGGCCTCACAGGGCCGCAGGACCGCACTGTGTTCGATCGCACTGGTCACGATCCTGGATTCCTCGCGACCCACCAGGCGTGCCAGCCACTTGAGGGCCATGTTGTTCGATTCCGTCCCGCAACCAGTGAAGACGATCTCCCCCGGGTGGGCGTTGATCAGGGTCGCCACCTGCTCCCGCGCCGTGGTGATGGCCTGTTTGACCGCCCGGGCGGACCGATATCCGCTGGAGGGATTATACCACTGGTCGGTGAGATAGGGCAGCATGGCCTCCACCACTTCCGGGTGCACCTGCGAAGTCGCGTTGGAGTCGAGGTAAATCATGCCGATACGTCTGCGCTCACTTCCGCAGGAAAGCCACCAGGTCGCGCACCTCGGTATCGGTCATGGTCTGGAAGACCGCATCGGGCATCAGGGAGTAGGGAAGGACATCCCGGTGGGCAATGCTGGCCTTCTCCAGTTCAAAGCGACCCACGTTGGACTCAAGGGTGTAGCTCTGCGCACTCTCCCCGGCAATCACCCCCAGGACCACCCGCTCGTCCTTCAACTCGAACTTGTAGTAGCGGTAGTCCTCATCAATCTCGCCGTCGGGGTCGAGCACGTGTGGAAGGAGATACTCCAGGTTACCGAGTTCGCTGCCGCTGAGGGCCGGACCCGCCGTTCCCCCCTCTCCGTTCACGGTGTGACAGCGGCCACAGCTCTCCGTGAAAACAAGATGGCCATGCTCCAGATCCGCTCCCTCGAGGCTCTTTTCGGACAGGACCTCTCGATAGTGCGCGAACAATTCCGGGGTTCTCTCCTCCGCCTGTGCCCCGCGACCCGCCACCCCCACCGGATGATCGGAGAGATAACTCACTTCCCCCGCGCTGAGCGCACGCTGGTAGATACGCACCTCGTTGATCCCGCCCCGGAAAAATTCCTCGACCGAAGGCGCACCCCCGATCCAGAGCACCCCCGCCCCATCAGCTGCCACTGAACCGGCGCCATAAGCCGCAAGGTGCCCATCCACGAAAAGGAACCTCTCCCCCTTGTCCTGGGTCATGCAGACATGATGCCACCCTCCTGTGACCCGGGTTCCCTCCACATTGGCCTCCTGCCCGCCCATGAGCCAGTTGCCCGCCGGGTCAATCCACAGGCCATACCACCGGGATTTCTCCCGCGACTTGTTGACCAGCGCAGTCCAGCGGTGCCCGGCTCCTTCACAGTAGATCCAGGCGGCCAGCGAGTAGGCCTGGTTCTTCCCGAAGGCGAGCTCGGCCCGGTGGGGAATCTCGAGGCGGTCATCTGCCCCGTCGAACCTGTAGGCACGCCGCCCCCCCAGGGACGCCACCACGGTCGGCTGGAAGGCCGCCTGGGCCTGGGTGGCCCTTCCCCATTTCCCCCCGCTGGCAATGTCCCCCGCCCTGAGATGCAGCACCAGGCCCGTATCGGGAACTGTTTGCGCAGGCCTGGCTTTCGGTCCCCTGGGCCTGGGCTTGGCGGTAGCCGACTTGCCACCTGCCTTCCGCCGGCGCTCGATGAAGCCCTTGATCCTGTCGAACTTGCAGGCTGCCACTATCGCCGCGGTCCTGTCCTCATCGAGAACCACCAGAGGCTCGAGGGCATACCAGATCAGGAGGGGCAGGTTGTGATCATCCTTGTCCTCTCCGTGGGCCACCAGGGCCGTGAGGACGTCCCAGCGCTTGTCGTGGTCGAGCCGCTGCATGGCCGAGGCCAGGAAGAGACGGACCGCCGCGCTCTTGTCCTCCCTCGCCATCACGGCCCACTTCTGGAGCACCGCATCGGGTACCCGCCTGTCTTCCGCGATCAACTGGATGGCCCAGGCCCGGACATACTCGGCCTTGTCATCGAGAAGCGGAGCCAGCATGACATCACCCAGTCCCCCCACCAGCTGCAGGGTCCACATCGCCCGCAGGCGCCGCGCCGGATCGGCATCACTGTCGAGAATCCTGCGCAGTCCTGCCAGGGTGGCCGGCTTGATCCTGCCCGCCAGGGCGCGCTCCTGCAGGAGTCGACGGGCCTGCCGCACATACCACTCATTGGGATGCAGGTGCATCTCGACCAGCTTCTCGTCGGACAGCCTGGTGAGATCCATCCCCACCGGAAACTTCGCCTTGCCCCAGCTGATCCGCCAGACCCGTCCGGTCTTGCGATGCAGCACCTTGCGCCCGCAGATGTCGGAGTCATGCCAGTCGATGGCATAGACCGATCCGTCGGGACCGATCTCCATGTTGAAGCCCAGCCACTGCGGATCGTTCGACATGCAGAACTCTTCCCCGTGGCTCGCGGTGTAGCCGGAACCCTTGCGCCTGACGTCATCGACCTGCACCCCGTGCATGTGGATGTTGCACATGAAGAGCTTCCTGCGGTACTTCTCCGGGAACTGATCCGCGAGGTAGAAGCGCGCCCCACCATGGGCGGAAGCGTGACGATGATCCGCGATGGTCTTGATGTCGTCGTAAACGTGGGGATTGAAATGCTTGCCACCCTGCCGGTGGTAACGACCACCCTGAATCATGTGGAAGAGATGCGGAATCACGCAGGCGGTCACGAAGGCCTGGCCGTTCTCGTCAAAATCGAGCCCCCATGGATTGCTCGTGCCCCAGGCGAAAACCTCGAACTTCTCATTGAGAGGGTGGTAGCGCCAGACCCCGGCATTGATGCGCTGGCGTTCGCTGTCGGGTGCGCCGGGCCTGCCCACGTTCGAGTGGGTGAAGACCCCGTGGGTGCCGTAGAGCCAGCCGTCCGGTCCCCAGAGGAAACTGTTGAGGGTCTCGTGACGGTCCTGCCGTCCCCATCCATCGAGCTTGATCTCCGGCTCGCCATCGGGAATGTCGTCGCGGTTGCGGTCCGGAATAAAGAGCAGGTTCGGCGGTGAACCGACCCATACCCCACCGTGTCCCAGCGCGATTCCGGTGGGGAACATGACCTTGTCCTTGAAAACCTTGCGCTCGTCCATCTCTCCATCGCCATCGGTATCGGTCAGGATCACGATACGACCCTGCGGACCGAGATTGTAGAGGTCCGATCTCCGCGTCTCGTAGTTCAGGTTCTCGCAAAGCCAGATCCGGCCCCGCTCGTCAAAGGTGAAGGCGAAGGGTTGCTGGCAATCGGGCTCAGCCGCAAAGGCATTCACCACGAAGCCCTCGGGGTGCTTCATCTTGGCGATCGCTTCCTTGGGCGAGAGATACTTGAAAGCAGCCTCCTTGGGCGGCTCGGCATGGGTGACGGCCAGGGACAGCAGGCCGGCCGAAAGGGCGAGGCGTAGTGGGCGTGTGCTCATATCACTAGCTCAGTCCCTGCACGTCCCTTCGTCAAGACACACATCCTGACGAAACATCCGGGTCCCTGGACCCGGAGTTTGGCCTCCCCGCCCGGATTTCAGGTCCTTTGAACTCCCGGGGAGGCGTCCGGTGCCACTCCCATCCCCCGAAAATCCACTGGGCAGTGGCCAATCCCGGCCCTAGATTCGCCCCCAGCCATGAAGACTCATCGCACTTTGCTCGCAGTCGGTTCCGCAATTTTCACCCTCGTCATCCCGGCCACGGCCCAGGCCCCCAAGATGGTCTGGGAGCTCTCCAAGGGAATCAAGTCCCCGGAGAGTGCCTACTTTGACAAGGAGACCGGCAACATCTACCTGTCACAGGTCGGTGAGGGGGGAGGCCTGGGCAAGGATGGCGATGGGGTGATCTCCATTGTCAAGCCGGACGGAACCGTGGTCAACCCACGGTGGTTCGCAGGGTTGAACGCCCCCAAGGGATTGCGCTCCTCCGGGGGGGTGCTCTGGGTCGCCGACATTGACCGCCTGGTCGGCATCAACATCGAAAACGCCACCACGCACGCGATCCACGAGGTGGCCGGGGCGAAGTTCTTCAATGATGTTGCGATCACGGAACGGGGCACCGTCCTCGTTTCCGATATGCTCGCCAGTACGATCTACGCCCTTCAGGGAGACAAGATTTCCAAGGTGGCCTCAGGAGTGGAGCTGGACAGCCCCAATGGCCTGCTGGTGAACGGAGGCACTCTTTACATTGCAGGCTGGGGCCGCGACATCCAGGCGTCCTTTGAGACCCTGACCCTCGGACGCCTCCTTGCTCTCGACCTCCGCACCCGCAAAGTGCAACCCGTCACCAAGGCAACTGTGGGCAATCTGGACGGCCTCGAACTGGATGGCAAGGGGGGCTTCCTCGTCACCGACTGGGTCGAAGGCGCGGTCCTCCACATCAGTGCCAGGGGTGCGGTCACCTCCGTGCTGGATCTTCCCAAGGGCTCGGCCGACATCGCCTACCTCTCCAGGAAGAAACTGCTCATCGTCCCGCAAATGCTGGAGAACAAGGTCACCGCCTATGATCTCTCCGGCGTCATCAAGTGAGGGCAAGGTGGACCAGCCCGCAAAACGGCGCCTCCAGCAGCCTTTATCCATTGTCATGCGCGCAAGCCGCCTAATCCTGCCTGCGTGGGCCCTGATCTCGATTCTGGCAGGGGTGGGCAGTTCCCAGGCTCCGGCCCAGCGTGCCACCCGCGACTTGCAGGCGCTCTATGACTTCAGCTCCGCCAGCGGCCCCGTCATCAAGGACCGCTCAGGAACCGGGCAACCAATCGACCTGCGTCTCGGTAACGCCAAGGGCGTGGACCGCTCGAAGGGAACTCTCAAGATCCGCAGGGGGACCCTCGTGCAGTCGCAAAAACCAGCCCGCCGGTTGGTCGGGGCGGTCAAGCGCAGCGGCGAGATCACGGTAGAAGCCTGGATCAAACCTGCGGACACCAGGCAGAGCGGTCCGGCCCGTATCGTTTCGCTTTCCCACAACAGCACCAACCGTAACATCACTCTGGGACAGGATGGCGACACGTTCGACGTGCGCTTCCGCTCTACCAGGACGAGCAACAATGGCATCCCTTCCCTCTCCACCGGAACGCGCAGCCTGACCACCCGACTCACCCACCTGATCTACACCAGGGAACGCTCGGGCAGGAGCCGGATCTACCTCAATGGTAAAAAGGCGGCCGAAACATCCATTCCCGGAGATCCCGCCAATTGGAATCAGGACTACCACCTCCTCCTGGGAAACGAGGGGGATGGCACCCGGCCCTGGCTGGGTAGTTACCACCTCGTAGCCGTTTACAGCCGCGGGCTCTCCTCATCCGAGGTGATGGCCAATTTCAAGGCCGGGCCGTCCGAAGGAGGGGTGGCCCCCGGGCAACGTGATCCCCGGGCAACACACTTCGAGAACAAAGTCGCTCCCATTCTCGCCAACCACTGCATCGAGTGCCACGACCCGGGCACCCGGAAGGGCAAGCTCGACCTCACCCGCAGGTCAACCGCCTTCGTTACCCTCAAGGACGGCATTTCCATCGTCCCCGGCAATCCTGAACAGAGCCTGCTCTGGGAGACCGTCTTTCACGACGAGATGCCTGAGGATAATGACCCGCTGAACAAGGAGCAGAAGGCTACCCTCAGGACGTGGATCGAGGACGGGGCAGTCTGGCCTCTCGCTCGCATCGATCCCGCCAACTACGTGCAGAGCAGTGGCGGGATCGGAGAGCAGTGGATCCAGCGGCTCACCGCGGAAGAATATATCGCAACCGTAAAGGCCACCGTGGGTGTCGATATCACGGCGGAAGCGCACAAGATCCTTCCCCCCGATCTCCGCGCAGACGGGTTTGCCAACACCGCCTACAATCTCAGTGTTGATCTCAAGCACATTGATGCCTACGCCAGGCTGGCCGAAATCATCGTGGGTCGGATGGATCCCGAAAAATTCGCTGCGCGCTTCTCACGCGATCGCCGCTTCACCGACAAGAGCATGGAGGCACTCATCCGCCCCATGGGCACATGGATTCTGCGAGGACCTCTCGAGCAACGCGAGATCATCACCTACCGTGGAGTCTCTACTGCGGTCGCGGCCGGGAGTGGCAGCCTGAAGGAAGCGGTCGGCTACATCATTCAGGCCATGCTGCAGTCTCCCCGCTTCATCTATCGGATCGAGAACCAGCGCGGCGACGGATCATCCTGGCCGGTGGACGACTACGAGCTGGCTTCCCGCCTGAGCTACATCATCTGGGGTGCCTCTCCCGATGAGGAATTGATGCGTGCCGCCCGGGACGGCAACCTCCCGGATCCGGATGTGCTCGCCAGGCAGGCAGGCCGCATGCTTGAGGATCCCCGTGCCATCAAACGCTCGGTGCAGTTCCTGGAACAGTGGCTGAACCTTCGCCGCCTTGCCAATATGCGTCCGGATCCCAAAAAATTTCCCCGCTGGAACACACGATTGGCAGAGGACATGCGCCGGGAAACCATCCGCTTCTTCAAGGAAGTAGTCTGGACTGAGAAACGTCCTCTCACCGACCTGTTCAACGCCCAGGTCACCTTCCTGACTCCCCGCCTCGCCGATCATTACAGTGGCCGTATTACCCCGGAGGAACGGGCAGGCGAGGAGCAAGCCGAACGCTACGACCTCTCTGCCAATCCGGCCCGGGGCGGTCTTCTCACCCAGGGTAGCGTTCTTACCATGGGAGGGGATGACGCCTCCATGGTCACCCGCGGTCTCTTCGTCATGAACAACCTTCTGCGAGGGGTGGTAAAGGATCCCCCACCCGAGGCGGACACCGCTCCCGTTCCGGCCCGGCCTGGTCTTTCGCATCGGGGTGCGGCTGAAAAACGCATTGCAGACAAGTCCTGTGGTGGCTGCCACTCAAAGTTCGAACCGCTCGCCTTTGCTCTCGAAAAGTACGACGGGCTGGGCACTTTTCACGAGAAGGATCCGCACGACAACAGTCTGCGGGAGGATGGGGAAGTGCTCTTCCCTGGCCAGGCCAGCCCGGTGGCATACAAGTCGGCAGCCGAGTTGATGGATCTCCTCGCCACAAACGACCGGGTGCGCGAGTCCCTGATCTGGAAGGTGTGCCAATTCTCGCTCGGACGTCCCCTCGGCTTCCGAGATGCTCCCGTCGTGCAGAAGATCCACGCCGAGGCCCGGAAGAAGGGCGGCACGTGGCCGGCCCTCATGACGGCCCTGATTACCAGCGATCTCGTGCGCCTGACCCGGACCGAAGCGCAGTAACCCTGCATTCCCAACTTCCTTTCCAGTGGATAATGAGATATCAGCATTGGCTCCCATGAAAAAGAACAGCATCAATCGCCGCACCATGCTTCGCGGAGTTGGTGCCGCCACCATTGGGCTGCCTTTCCTGGAGGAGATGCTCGTCTCGAGGGCTCTGGCCGCACCAGCCCCGGCGAATGGGGGAATTCCCGTCCGGGCCTTCAATGTATTTTTCGGACTCGGCATCCCGAAACCAATCCAGAGCGAGGGCTTCGATAGTGTCCTGGAACCTCTCAAGCCCCTCCGTGACAAACTTCTCATCATGCGGGAGGTGAACCAGGTTCGCTGTGATGAAAGCGGAATCAATGCCCACTTCGACGGTGCTTCAGGAGCCTTCACCGCCACCCCACCCAACGGCGAGGCGAAATCGGGCGGGGCCTCTCTCGACCAGATGATCCGCCGCGGTGTCTACCCCGGGGGATTACCCGCCGGGATGGTCCCCACTCTTGTGGGGGGCACTTACTTCCGTCGCAGCCGGGTGAGCCGCTACGTCCACTCTTACAACCCGAACGGAACGGTCGCAGCCACCATGCAGGAACGCCCGCGGGATCTCTTCGAGCGCGTGTTCGGATCGGTCACCATTGACGACAAGAATCCCGACGCCCGACGTGCGCGACTCAAGCGTAGCGTGCTTGACTCCGTGGTCGACGAGTACCGCTATTACACCGGCAATAATTCCCCGCTTGGATCCGCCTCCAGGGCCCGCGTTACTGAACACCTCGAGCGCATCCGTGAGTACGAGCAGCGGGCCTATGCCATGAAGCGCAGGAAGGATGGTCCCGACGGTGACGATGCCCCCCCCCGGCCTCCCCGCTCACAGGTCCTGCACGGTGGTTCAGCCGATCCAGGAGGACAGGGCATCGACATCACCCTTGAGGAACTGACTACCGAGTGGCGCCTGATGGCCGATCTCTACGCCTTGGCCATCGAGACCGATCGGGTGAGATTCGGATCGCTCACCTTCCTGGCTGCCGGGGAACGCATCCGCCTTACGGGAGACTACCACTACAATGGCCGCAAGATTTTCACTTTCGACGACGCGCGTCAGCAGAATGCCACGGGAGATAAGGGCTGCAGCCATGAGTGGTGGCACAAGTTCAGCGAGAAGACGAAGAATGAAGCCTTGCGGGCCCACGCCCATATGAAGATGCGCGAGGTTGCCTACTTCCTCCAGCGCCTGGCCAAGACAAGAGAAGCCAACGGCAGAAGCATCCTGGAAAATTCCCTCTTCACCATCTCTACCGAATCCGGCGACGGACGACACAACAACGTGCAACGCGAACTCTCCGGCGTGTTCCACGCCATTACGAGTGCCAACGGCCTCTTCAAAACCGGGCAGATCATGGATATCGGCGCGGAAGGCCTCGATGTCTACAACACCATGATCCGCACCATGGGTGCTCCGGGCCGATTGGGACCAGCGAAGCGTGAAACCCGGAACATCGACCAGATCCGGGCCTAGGACATATCCGGGACGCAGGTGACCGGATCTGCATCCCATGCGATAACGGTCGGTGGAGCAGCGAGAAGACTCCCAGACACTACTTCTTCCCCCCTTCCCTCATCCTGGCCAGCGGATGCCCCCGTTCCTTGAGGGGAAAGGCTACCGCCCTCCCGCCCTGCCGATGGGACTCAAAGACGGCACAGATCATCTCCACCGTCCCCGCCCCCTCCTCAAGGCCGCAGACCGGTTCACGGTTTTCATCCACCGCCACAACGAGGTCCCTCACTGCCACCACGTGCTCATGGATCTCCTTGATGAACTGGGGACGATCCTCCTTCCGGCCGATTCCCATGGTCGTGATCGGCTTCCACTCCCGCGGGTTCTTGGGAGGCATGAAGGGATTTCCCTCGATAAGGTGCGCGAGGGGATCGCGGTCGGCCCTGATCGCGATGATCCCCCGGCTGCCAATCAACTGCAGGCCGAATCCGAAGTTGGAGGTGTCATCATTGGCGATGGAATCGAAAGTGGCGATCACTCCACTCGACATCCGGAAACGCGCATGCAGTTCGTCTCCCGCCAGCGGTCCGAGGCCCTCCGCCCCCTCGTAAATGTCATCCGCCGTCACCGGCTTTCCGCCCTTCAGCATCTCGGCCGAGCAGGTGACCGGATGTCCGGCAAAGAACCGGATCATGTCCATGACATGCGAACCCAGGACCCAGAGATCCTCCGCTCCCCCCCGTCGGTCACCCTTCCCCCGTCCCCGGATCTCAAGCAGTTTCCCGATACCGCCCTCCGCGACATGGGCGGCAATATGCTTCACAGCGGGATTGTAGCGATTGCGATGGGCCACCGCCACCCTGGTCCCATGCTTCCGGCAAACCTCCCGCACGTGGTCGGCCTCCGCCGGGGTGCGGCAGAAGGGCTTCTCGACGTAGATCCCCTTCACTCCCGCCCTGGCACAGTCCGCCATCAGGCCGGCATGCTGATCGGCATAGCGCGGACAGATGGAAACGAACTCGGGTTCGGTCTCCTTGAGCAACTGACGATGGTCCTGGAAGCCCCGTTTGGCCTTGAGTCTCTGCACCGCCCGCTGCCTGCCGGCCTCGTCCGGGTCGGCCACCCCCACCACGTCGGCACCCTTGATCCTGAGCCAGACCGTATCGAGGCCGTGTCCATAGTTCCCCCGCCCGGTGTGCCCGATTATCCCTACTCTCAGGGTTTTGCGCGAGGCATCTTCGGCAGCAATCAGCTGTGGCAGGCCGACGGTGGCGGCCCCGCCCAGGGCAAGGAACGATCTTCGCTTCATCCCTCACACTAGTACCGGTGGCACAAGTCAGGTCAATCTGATTGCCCGCCCGCGACCCTCCGCTACAGTCGCGACTTTCCATGAGACCATTGCTCCTGCTCGCCATCCTTCTCTTTCCCGGCACCCTTCCATCCGCCCCGGCGGACCAGCCGAAGCACAATGTTCTCTTCCTGATTTCGGACGACCTCACCTATACCGCGCTTTCCTGCTACGGAAACAAGGTCTGTAAGACTCCCAACATCGACCGCCTTGCGTCCCGTGGGACGCGCTTCACGCGGGCCTACTGCCAGGGAACCTACTGCGGTCCCTCCCGGGCCTCCTTCATGTCGGGTTATTATCCCCATGCCACCGGGGAACTCGGCTACCGTAACCCCCGGCCCCGCATCGGGAACCGCGCAACATGGTCACAGCACTTCATGAACAGCGGCTACTACGCCGCCCGGGTCAGCAAGATCTATCACATGGGCGTGCCCATTGGCATAGAACAGGGCAGTCACGGGGCTGATGATGCGGCTTCCTGGACGGAGCGGTTCAACAGCAAGGGCCCTGAATGGCGGGCTCCCGGGGACGGGGAAACCCTGCAGAACAATCCGGACGGGAAGAAGCCTGCCGTGGGTGGCAACACCTTCGTGGTGGTGGAAGCCGACGGGGATGACCTCGTGCATTCCGACGGCAAAACCGCCAAAAAAGCGGTGGAACTCATTCACCTACACAAAGACAAGCCGTTCTGGTTGGGCGTCGGTTTCGTGCGTCCGCACGTTCCTTTCGTCGCCCCGCGATCCTATTACCCGCCCTTCAAGCCCTACCGCAAGATGGTCCTGCCACCGAAGATACCCGGCGACTGGGACGATATTCCCAAGGCGGGCCTCAATTACTGCACGAGCGCCAACATGAAGATGGATCTCCGCCGGCAGAGGAAGGCCATCGGCGGCTACTATGCCTCGGTGGCCTACATGGACGCCCAGGTTGGCAAGGTCCTCGACGCCCTCGACCAGGCGGGTCTCACCGAGAAAACCATCATCATTTTCACCAGCGACCACGGCTACCACCTCGGCGAACACGACTTCTGGGCCAAGGTCAGCCTCCGGGACGAATCCGCGGGCGTTCCCCTCATCATCAGTGTCCCCGGGAAGAAACCCGCGATCTGCCATTCCTTTGTCGAACTGCTGGATCTCTATCCCACCACCGCCAGCCTTTGCGGACTGGATGTCCCCGCCCGCCTGCAGGGAGAGGACATCTCGAAGATGCTCGGCAATCCCTCGCACAAGGTGCGTGAGGAGGCCTTCTGCGTGGCACCCATGCGCAAGGGCTTTCTCCTGCGAAACACGGAATGGGCCTACCTGCAGTATGGCGAGGATGCCGGCGGCGGGAGGGAACTCTTCGACATGGTGAAGGATCCGGGACAATTCACCAACCTGGCGGAAGAGCCCTCGCACGCCAGGATCACTCAATCATTCCAGCACCGCCTCGCGGCCAGGCTGCAGACGATCCGCACCAACGATCTGGGCATCGAATACGGGAAAGCCCGGCCCAAGAAGAACAGGTAGAGGCGGACCGCGTTCCTGGTCAGGACATCCTGCCCGGCACCCGCAGGCCCGCGACGTGCCCCCGCCATGGCCTGCCAGGGCAAAGACGGGCTCACTACTTGCTCCCCGGTCCCCGCTTCCCTAGAGTTCACTCATCAGCACTTCCCACAACGCACCCAACGCCACCATGGCGGTCTTCCTCGACCTGGAGAACATCGCCATCGGCGCCCGTGACGCCCGCTATCCGACCTTTTCCATCGCCAAGGTCTTCGAGCGCCTTTTTCTCAAGGGGCACATCGTCCTGAAAAAGGCCTACTGCGACTTTTCACGCTTCAAGGAATTCAAGCGCGACCTGCACGACGCGGCCTTTGAACTCATTGAGATCCCGCATTTCCGGCAGTCGGGCAAGAATTCCGCCGATATCCGCATGGTGGTGGACGCCCTCGACCTCTGTTACGCCAAGGGCCACGTCGACACCTTTGTCATTATCTCCGGGGACTCGGATTTTTCCCCCCTCGTCAGCAAGCTCCGCGAGAACGCCAAGACCGTCATCGGGGTGGGAGTGAAGAACTCCAGTTCCGACCTCTTCATCAGGAACTGCGACGAGTTCATCTATTACGATGATCTCGTGCGCAAGTCCCCGGCCAAGAAAACGGCCAGAAAGCAGCCCCCCCGCAAGACGGCCAGGAAGAAGACCGCGGCGGGGAAGACTTCTGAGGGCCCCACCACCGAGGAGGCTCTCGAGCAGGTGGCCGACACCTTCGAAGCCCTCCTGGAGGAACGGGGCAACGACGAAGCCATCTGGGGCTCCATGATCAAACAGGCACTCAAAAGGCGGAACCCCGGCTTTAACGAACGCGCCCACGGTTTCCGTTCCTTCAATGAAGTCCTCCTCGAGGCGGAAGAGAACGGCCTGCTACGGCTCGAAGCGGACGAACGCTCCGGCGGCTACACCGTGCACTCCGCCTGAGGGCCGGCAGGAACTACGCTACGTTGGTGTAGACGGCCTGCACATCCTCATCGTCTTCCAGCTTGTCGATCAGGGACTCGATCTCGTCGAGCTGACCCTCGCTGAACTCCTGCGGATTGTTCGGAATGCGCTGCAGACCGGCCTTGCTCAATTCGATCCCGAGTTTCTCGCAGGCCTGAGAGAGAGAACCGAAATTGGTGAAGTCCCCGTAGACGAACACCGTCCCCTCGTTCTCCTCCATTTCCTCCAGGCCGTGATCGATGAGCTCGAGCTCGATTTCTTCAAGGTCGTCCCCTTCCTTTCTCTCGAACTGGATGACGGCCTTGCGGTCGAAGAGGAACTGCAGCGAACCGCTGTTGAGAATTTCCCCGCCCGCCTTGTTGATGGGGGTGCGGACGTTGGAGATGGTACGGTTCGTGTTGTCGGTGGCCGTCTCGATGAAAAGCATCACCCCATGCGGTCCCTTGGCCTCGTAGTTGACCTCCGAGATCTCGGCCATGTCCTTGCCCGCGGCCCGCTTGATGGCGGTCTCAATGTTGTCCTTGGGCATGTTCTGCGCCTTGGCATTCAGGATCGCGGTGCGCAGCCTGGAGTTGCTGTCCGGATCCACCCCCCCCTCCTTGGCCGCCATCGTGATGGTCCTCGCCAGCTTGGGGAAGACCTTCGACATCTTGTCCCACCGCTTCTCCTTGGCGGCCCGTCGATACTCAAATGCGCGTCCCATGGGCGGAGAGAATGTAGGATGCCCTCCCCCGCAATCTCAAACCACAAATTCTGGATTTTCATGTTTCGCCCGCAGACATTCCTGTTCAGACATGAGGCGCCCCTGACCCGGAAAGCCTCCCCTGCACCATGAAGACTAAGTGTCACCTCCTTCATCCTCCGCTCACCGCCTCCTTCCCCCCGGAGCGAGTGGCCGATCCCACCTTCGACCTCGTGGTGGAGGAACTGGAGAAGGCCCGGGAGAGCGTGGAGATCTTCATGTACGTCTGGCGCTCCGATGAGGCTGGCACGCGGGTGGGAGAGGCTGTTCTCGCCGCCGCCGACCGGGGAGTGAAGGTCCGCGTCATCAAGGACATCGGGGCCATCATGTGTGAGGTCATCGAGATGAACCGTAAATCCTTCTTCCCGCGCAGGATCCCCCTCCTCAAGCGGATCATCTACAAGATCATTGGACGCACCTTTCCCGACACTTTTGTCGAGGACGAACACGACCAGGAGCTCGGAACCCGCCTCCTGGCCCATCCCAATGTCACGGTCGAGTGGATCAACAAGACCCACACCAAGTATTACCTCTTTGATGAACAGCTCATCGTCACCGGAAGTATCAACATCGAGGACCGGCACCAGGATTACTTCGACTACATGCTGGCCCTGGAGGATCCCGACCTCGTCCGGCGCCTGCGGACGCGCATGGCGGGAGAAGCTCCCTATGATCCGGAACGCAACATAGACTTCCTCTGCAACACCCACCGCAAGGAGGGAGAGTCGGTTTTCGAGATCAAACCGGAGGTCCTGCGGTTCATCGAGGTGGCCCGGGAGTCGATCTACATCGAGGTGGCCTACATCGGGGATCCCGAATTCGCTGACGCCCTGGTGGCCGCGGCCAAGCGGGGAGTGCGCATCACGATCCTCTTCTCCCGGGAGGCCAACATCGGCAATGATGTCAATTACTGGGCCATTCACGATCTCTACACCCGGGCCCCCATCGAGGTCTATCTCACCGGGACCATGATCCATGCCAAGCTGCTCCTCTTCGATGATGAACTGATCCTCACCGGTTCCTGCAACATGAACATCTTCTCCCTCCAGAAAGCCGCCGAACTCGATCTCGTCATCCGGAACGAGCCCGCGTTGATTGAGGCGATCCGGGCGCTGATCGCGAAACGGATCGAGGCCAGCAGCCGGGTGACATCGGCGGAGGAACTGGCGGGTTTCAATCCCATCCTCGCCTCCCTCCAGCAGCTCCACCAGAAGTTGAACCCAAATTAGGGTGTTCAGGGTCCGGCGTTCCGTATAGGGACGACCATGGAAGCCACCCTGGAACTTTCCCCGAACACTGCCTGCTGCACATGAGCTCTCACACCATCACTCTCAACTGGAACCGCGACGGGAAGGGCTTCGGCTACAAGGAATACCCCCGTGACCACGATCTTGACTTCGGTCACGGCGTCACCCTGCGGGCCTCGGCAGCCGCCGATTACCTCGGCACCGCGGAAATTCCCGATCCTGAACAGGCCTTCGTGGCTTCCCTCTCAAGTTGCCACATGCTCACTTTCCTCGCCTTCGCCTCGCTGCAGAACCTCACCCTCGAGAGCTACACTGACGAAGCGGTGGGCTATCTTGAGAAAGGCGAGAACGGCAAACCGATCCTGAGCCGGATCGAGCTCCATCCCGTGACGGTCTGGGCGGAGGGAATTGCGGTTTCTGCCGAAAAACTGGAAGAACTCCATCATAAGGCCCACGAGGAATGTTTCCTCGCCAACTCGGTAAAGACCCGGATCTGCACTGTTTTGTAGGCCTTGCGCCCATGACTGTCCGGGGAATTTCCCTGCCACTGTAAAATTTACAGAAACCTTCGAACATATTGTCAGAATCGAAGTCTCATCATCTGGAGTTCGCGATTATCGTGAATTCTCACAAAAGGGTGATCAGCAGCTAACAGATTCCCCAGTCCGTGAGTGCGGGCGACCAGAAGTCTCTAACTAAACCGCCAGGGGATCTTGATCCTCTGGCGGTTTTCCTTGTGAGCACACCGGGAATCCTCTGATCACCGGCGACCTCCCGGCGAGGAGCAACCCCCTATGCAAAGAGTTCGAAAATCTCGTTCTCGCTCAGACCGGCCCCAGGTCCTGAAACATCCTCATCCAGGGTAGAGGCAATCAACTTCCGCTTCCGCTCCTGCAGGGCCAGGATCTTCTCTTCCACCGTATTGCGGGTGATCAACCTGTAGGAGGTCACCACCCGTTTCTGGCCGATCCGGTGGGCCCGGTCGGTGGCCTGGGCCTCCACCGCCGGGTTCCACCAGGGATCAACGTGGATGACCGTGTCCGCACCCGTCAGGTTCAATCCCACTCCTCCTGCCTTCAGACTGATGAGGAAAACGGGGACCGACGACTCCTGGAAGCGCCTCACTACCTCACCCCGGTTTCTGGTCTGCCCATCGAGATAACAGAACTCGAATCCCTTCTCCATCAGGACGGGAACAATTCCCTGCAGCATCTGCACGAACTGGCTGAAGACGAGGACACGATGCCCTCCCGCCACCGCTTCCTCCAGCAGGCCCTCCAGTTCCTCCATCTTCACCGATCCGCCCTCCTCATCCACCCCCGGCAGGTTCAGGAGGCGCAGGTCACAGCAGGCCTGGCGCAGGCGCAACAGGGCCGTCAGGGCCAGCATCCGCCTGCGCCCGCCCTCCGCGTCATGAATCATTTCCCGACTCTCCTCGAGAATCGACCTGTAGACCTGCCGCTGCGATTCACTCAGCTCACAGTAACGCACCTGCTCTATTTTCTCGGGAAGGTCTTCCGCCACCTCTTCCTTGAGCCGCCTCAGGACCACCGGCTTGAGACGGCGGACCAGTCTCCGCTGCAATTCGGGTGCATCACCACGCGCCAGCGGCTTCTCAAAACGATCCTCAAATTGCGAGCGCTCGCCGAGGTATCCCGGCATGACGAAGTTCATGATCGACCAGAGATCCTTCACCGAGTTCTCAATGGGCGTTCCCGTGAGGGCAAAGCGATGGGTCCCGGGCAGGCGAAAGGCCGCCCGGGAGACCTGCGATTCAGGATTCTTGATGTGCTGCGCTTCATCCAGGATGACCACTTCGAACTCCCGCTCGCGGTAGAGGTCGATGTCAAGCCGCAGAAGAGCGTAGCTGGTGATGAGGAGATCCGCCCCGGGGTGTGCGGCCAGAACCTCCTTCCGCTTCGGCCCCTCGATCGCCACGGCCTTCAGGTCCGGCACGAATTTCCCTGCTTCCGCCAGCCAGTTGTGGACCAGGGACGAGGGGCACACAACCAGCGCCGGCCCCCTGCGGGACTCAAGAAATGCCAGGGCCTGCAACGTCTTTCCCAATCCCATGTCGTCGGCCAGAATGCCCCCCATCCGCAGGTCTGACAGCTTCCCGAGCCAGGCCACTCCCTCCCGCTGGTAGGGCCGCAGAACCGTTTCCAGGGGCCCCAGCTCCAGTGCCGTCCCGCCGTCCCCGGCCGGAGATTGCTGCTCCCCGGCGAGCAGCCCCAGTTCAATCACGCTCTCCCGCAGGTAGGCGGCCTGCCGCGCATCCATGCGGAAGACCCCGGGAGCACCCTGCCGGGGATCACAGTCCGCCAGGGTTGCCATGGCCTGGTCAGCCTGCTCCGGATCCAGCACCGCCAGGCGATCGCCCCCCAGCGAATGGTCAGAACGTCCGGTATCCAGCAACCGCTGGACCTCCTCCCGCGTGACGGGCGTGCCATCACCCGCCTGATAGGCCAACTCCATCTCCAGCCAGTCCTCCGTGCTTCCCGCAAACCGGTAGACGGGTTTGATCGGGACAATGTCCCTGGCAAACTCCGAGAAGCGCTCACCCCTGATGACGATCCACTCCGGATCAAGGCAGCCCACCCCGTGCGCATGAAAGCGCAGGATGGCCTGTGGGTCACGCAGCACGAACTCACCCCGCCTGCCCGGGCCCTCGAAACCCCACTGGCGCAGGGCATCTTCCGCCATGCGTTCCAGGTCCGGACTGGCCAGCACGTCCTCCCCATTCTCCATCGTGAGGAGCTCGGCTTCCAGCATTCCAGCCCGACGCCGGGTTTTCCCGTAGACAAAGACCATGCGCCCCTCCAGGTGATTGAGTGATCCCTCAAAGCTCACCTCCACCTGCGGCACGGCAGATTGCGGCAGGCCTGCAATGGTGTCCTCGCTGATCTCAAACCACTGGCGGAGCGTGGTGAGAAGAGCCGGCACTTCCACCGGCCTTGGAACCATGCCTGGCCCGAAGATCTTTCGCAGCGATTCCGGCACCCCGGTGGCCACGGCGTGAAAGCTCCGCGCCTCGCTGTCCAGGGCCCACACATCCCCCGCTTCCACCAGCGGCACCCATCCGGCCGGCCACTGAACGCGCAGGCGGCCTTCCTGCAATTCCAACCCCGGACGGATCCGATGACAGGACACCGTGGCCGCCTCCTTCTTCCCGAAACTCACCCGGGGATGCCCGGCCAGGGCATCCAGCACCTGGAGGAACTGCCCACGGTCCAGATTCCCTGCTCCCGGCGGTTCATCCGGAAAGAGCCGCTGCAGGGTCTCCAGCAGACGGCTGTCGTTCTCTCCTGCCTGCAGCACGTATTCCGCACCCCAGGTCGCGAGGAGATGCTCTTCCCCTCCGTAGTCGGTCCCGAACACCACCAGAAGCTGCCCCCGGTCCCACGAGTCCGCGACCTTGACCGGAAGCATCACCCTGCACTGCACGGGACAGGCTTCCTCATCAAATTCCCCGGTAACACCAGGCCAGCGCTCCCCCGCAGGGTCTTCCCCGGGCTCCACCAGGATCTCTTCGGGAGCAGTGCCAGGCTCAATGACCTCGAGTCCGACCGCCATTGCGTGCGCACAGACCCGTCCCTCACGCCGGGCCAGGAGGCAGCTGCACTTGTTCTCCATGTGCGTGCGCGACACAACCTGCATGCGAACCCTCTTGCGCTCCCCGCCCATCAAAACCACCCCTTCCAGCCAGCCGTTCTCGTAGGACGCCTCGCTCACCAGGCCTCCGCGGTGCATCCCGCGGGCGGATTTCATCTCCCTCCACCCCCCCGCCTCCATGAGGAGGTCCCGCGTCAGTTCCACCTCCCTCATCCGGCAAAGGCAATCAAGGTCACCGCCATCGCCACTGCGATCATGGCAGCGATGAGCAGGAAGAACAAAGTCGTTCGGTTCATTGCGACGGCTGCCCCGGGAAAGACAGATACGGTGCGATCCTGGCAACGGTCTTTTCACCGATTCCCGCCACCCGTTTCAGGTCCGCCGCCGTCCGGAATGTCCCGGCTTCCCTTGCCTCCATGATCCTGACCGCCATCACCTCACCAATGCCCGACAGCCGCATCAGCTCGTCGCGCGAGGCGGTGTTCGGATTGATCGAGTTCTCTTTGAGCGGCAGCGTCTCCAATTGCTCTGCCTGCTCCTGTGCCCGCTCCACCCGGCGCTCTTCCGGAAGCGAATCCCAGTTCGTGAGCTTCCAGATCCCCACCCGGCGGGAGGCGGCCGCCAGTTCCTCATCCTTGAGTCGCTCCTTGTACTCATCCCGGCTCACTCCCGCCTTGCGCGACCGGGCAACCCCGAAGGCCCGCGCCAGACCTTCCCTCACCAGAACACTTCCCAGGTCCTTCCCCTTCCCACCGGTGATGAAGGCATAATACCGTTTGTAATCGGGATGGCCCCGAGCGTCAGCCCAGGCCGTGTGCACGGAGAACGGCTGGCGTAGAAGCTCCCCGACACGATCCCGCGCGGCGATCCCAAGCGCCTTGGCCGCCTGGATGGAGGTCGACTCATTGCCCCCGGCCCTGGCAATGCCGAAGTAGGACCGCTGGGAACGGAGGCGGCGCTGATCCGTCTCATGCCGGTCCGTGGTCTCGAGACAATCGACCCCGTAGAGACGAACGGTATGGATCGTTCCGTCCGGAAAGCGGACCGGAAAACTATCCCCGTCAGCCCACTCGGCGTCGATCAATCGGCACCCCGGGAAGCTCACCAGGCCTGTCTCGGCATTCGCCGCGCCCCGGGGCAGCTGTTCTGCCGCCATCGGCCCCAGCCCCACCAGGAACCACATCAGGATCGTGCGCACCGCACGACCCTAACGTTCCTCCGGGTGCACAGGAACTCGAAAATCCTTTTGCCCTGGCCCTCTGTCCTAACCTAATGGCAATGCCTGCACCGGTCATGCCCATGTCGGCAGTGAACCGGTCTCCGGGCGTGGCCATGTCCGCGGTGGTGCCTGTTGTCGTGCCCGTCGTCAGCGATTGCATAGCCCACCACGCCGGCTGCCACCGCTGCGAGAGCCGCACCTTCGGGGGTGATGACATCCACCGGACGCCCGGCCGAATCATACATGGTGGTACAGCTCGTGGAGCAAACCAGAGTCAGGGAACACGCTGCCGCCAGAAGGATGAGTCGTCGTTTCATGATGCCCATTGGACTGAAAAGACAGTCAGGGTATTCAGAAAAAATGCTCCCCGGCCTCCAGGACCCAGGACGGCACAAAGCGCCTACTTCGCCTGCTCGAACATCCACTCGTGGACCTTTTCGTCACCGTAGACCTTGTCCGACACGCCATGACCAGCACCGGGGAACTCGGTGTATTTCACTTCCGAGCGGGCCTTCTTCAAGGCTTCCACCATGGTCTGGCTCTGGCTCACCGGGACGACCTTGTCGGCCTCTCCATGAAAGACCCAGATGGGCACTTTCCGGTAGTCCTTCACCGCCCCCGGATTCCCCCCTCCCGCAACCGGCACCGCCGCCGCCCACATCCTGGGCTCCTGGGCCAGCAGTTGAAAGGTTCCATAGCCCCCCATCGAGTAACCGGTCAGGTAGATCCGCTTGGAATCAACCGGAAGCTTCTTGATCAATTCCTCCACGATTTCAACCACTCCATCCGCCTTGGCTCCGGTCCATCCCTGCTGATCGGGATTCTGCGGAGCGATCACGAAGCAGGTGCGCCGGCGGTAATTATCGTCCCGGGTGAAGGCATTGGCTCCCCACGGCTCTTCCGGGCTCATTACATCGCCACCCCGGCCGTGGAGATAAACCACCAGGGGATAGCCCTCTCCCTTGCCGCGCCGCAATTTGCGCGCGCCATAAATCCGATACTTCAATCCGTGCCCTTCCGCACGCTCCCAGTCGCCGGTGATCAGCTTGGCGAATTCCCCGTCCGCATCCTTGGCTTCCCCGCTCTCATCTCCGGAAGTTTCCTCCTTCTTCTGTTTCACATATTCCCGGTCTTCCTCTGAAAGCATGTCAAGGGAGAGGGTAAAGGTGCGCCGGTCCCGCTTGCGACGGATGGTGACCTTGCCATCAAGGGAACTGACATATTCCGCCACGAGGGTCTTTGACTTATCAGCGGTTTTCCATTCCCGCATCTCCGCTCCGGTGAAGGGAATCGCCAGCAGTGAGAGGACAATTACAAGGAGAGTCTTCATGAGTATGGAAAGGTGGCCGGATCACCCCTTCCATGCAATGAAATTGGCAATCTTCTCACCATCGCGGAAAAGGCCCGCTCAATCCCGGCCCTCCAGCCCTGGAACTTCGTCCTGCCCACCCTTTTTGGTGAGAAGCAGCAAGGCCACGAAATCATACCCTGCATGCGCCACGATGGCGGCGGTAAGATCGCCGGTCATCAGGACCAGCCAACCCAGCAGCAGTCCCAGCACGGTGGCGAAAACCGCGTAGCCACACGTCATGCAGTGAGCGAGGCCGAAGACGACACTTGCCACTCCCAGGGCCGGCCACTCTCCCCACCACCGGGCCAGTCCGCCCTGGATCAGGCCCCGGAACAGCAGTTCCTCGCCCACGCCGGCAAAGAGCGCCACAACCAGGAGGTCGACCGGACGGCACTCCCGGAAGAACGGTTTCACGGTGGCATCCACGAAGCGCATGAGTCGTCCGACAGGGCCCACCGGAAAGCGCCGACACAGGAGAAGGATTCCCAGAAGCACCAGAACGCCCAGCAACCCAAGAGTCATCCCCATCACATCAGGTCGGATCCATCCGGTCACCGGCAGGCGGAAAACCCAGCCAAGTCCCAGCGCCAGCAGGCCCAACCCCGCTTCCACCAAGACTGCCAGGAGGAGCACCTGACGCCGGGTGAGGCTGACGGCCGAAGCACTCATCCGGAAAAAAACTCCCTCCTCTCCTCGGACGGCCCGTCCGTCTTCCCCGGTCCGGCATCACAATCCACCGCCACTCCGCTTCGCATGCTACTGCAGAATCCCCGTCGCCACCCTGCCCTGCACATCGGTGAGCCGGAAGTCGCGACCGGCATAGTGATAGGTGAGCTGTTCGTGATCAATTCCGAGAAGGTGCATGACGGTGGCGTGGAAGTCGTGAACGTGCATCGGATTGTCCTGCACCTGCATGCCGAACTCGTCGGAAGAGCCATAGGCAATTCCTCCCTTCACTCCTCCCCCGGCCAACAGGTAGGAGAACGCCGTATTGTGGTGGTCGCGGCCCGGCTTGGCCTCCTTCTTGCCCCGCTCGACGAAGGGCGTCCGTCCGAATTCACCCCCGAAGATGACGAGGGTATCGTCCAGCAATCCACGCTGCTTCAAATCCGCGATCAGGGCTGCCGCGGCCCTGTCGGCATCGGCGCAGAGATTCTTGTGACCCTCATTGTGATCCTTGTGCGTATCCCAGGGCTGATTGCTCTTGTCGGTGGTGTAGTAGACGGTGGTGAAGCGCACTCCACGCTCCGCCAGGCGCCGGGCCAGAAGACAGGAATTCGCAAAGCGACTCGAGCCATACATCTCCCGGGTGGCTTTCGATTCCCCGCTGGGATCGAGCGCTTCGGTGGCCTCCATCTGCATCGCGTAAGCCGTCTCCATGGCACGGATATCGGCCTCCAGCTCCGCGTCACCACCACGCTCCCGCAGATGTTCTTCGTTGAGGGCCCCCAACAGGTCGAGTTGCCGACGTTGCGCGCCATAATCAAAGGTCCGGCTCTTGATGTGAGGCAACAGCTTCTCAACCACCATTTCGCGGGTGATGATACTGGTGGCCTGGTAGCGGGCGGGGAGGAAGCCATTGCTCCAGAGTGCCGGCCCCACCACCGTTTTCGGGCTGGGACGCAACACCACGTATCCCGGCAGGTTTTCGTTCTCGGATCCCAGGCCATAGAGCGCCCAGGATCCCAGCGAGGGCCGGGTAGGTTGAACCACGCCGGTGTGCATCTGCAGCAGGGCCGGCTCATGGTTCGGCACGTCGGTGTGCATGGACCGCACGAGACAGACGTCATCCGCCAATCCGGCGAGGTGCGGAACGCTCTCGCTGAATTCGATCCCGCTCTCCCCGTGCCTGGTAAACTTGAAGGGTGAGGGCATGAAGCCACCCTTCTTGCCGTCGCGATAGAGCTTCCCTTCCGGTTTCTGCCCTTCGTATTTCAGGAGGGCCGGCTTGGGATCAAAGGTGTCCACGTGGGAAGGACCACCGTTGAGGAAGAGGAAGATGACCCGCTTGGCCCGCGCCGGAAGGTTTCCCTGCAGGTTCAACGAAGGATTGGCGCCGTAGGCCCGCCCCCCCTTCTGCTGCATCACCCCGGCCAGGCCAAGCAGACCCGCACCCCCGGCCAGGCGGCGGAGAATCTGACGTCTGGTCAATCCGGAGTAGCGGGAATCAATCACGGTAAAGAAACGCGTTGCTGCACAGTAACACCTGGGCGAAACCTGCCCAGTCACGATCGCTGGAGGAGTTCTCGAAGTAACGGAGGCTCCCGGCCCGCTCACTGGCACTTGGGGCGCGGGCAAACACCTGCCGGAAGAGTTGCTCGACGCGTTCCTCGACCCCGGTCTCTCCCAGGGACTTCGCCAGCCTGGCGGCGCGGGCCGCCACGAAGGGGCTGTTGAGCAGGTAGAGCTTCTGCATCGGGGTGGTGGTCACCGACCGACCGGCCGCGTGCACATTGGCATCCGGATAATCGAACTGCCGCAGGAACGCATTCAGTTCCTTCCGGCTGATGCGGGCGTAAACCGTGCGGCGCAGGTTCTTGGCATCACTCACCTTGGAGGAGGGTTCACCCGGATCATCGGAAATCAGCTCCCCGCTGGCCGCCAGCATGGCATCACGCAACATCTCCGCACTCAGGCGTCTCCGGTTCATTCCGGCCAGCAGGGCGTTTTCCTTCTGCCGGGTGGCCGACTGCCGGTAGGTCGCAGAGAGCACAAACTCGCGCAGGAGTGCCTTGATCGACCAGCCGTCTTCCCGGAACCTGACCGCCAGGTAGTCGAGCAACTCGGGATGACTCGGCCGATCCCCGGTGCTCCCGAAGTTGCTGGCCGACTTCACCAGCGGCACACCGAAGATCTCGCCCCACAGGCGGTTGACCATCACGCGGGTGGTCAGGGGGTTCTGTGGATCGACAATGGCCTCCGCCAGCTCCCTGCGGCCACTCCCTTCCTCGAAGGTCCGCCGTTCCCCGCCCCTGGCCAGAACCTTGAGGAATCCGCGTGGCACCACCGGTCCCTTGTCTTCCACGTTACCGCGCACAAAGACATTGAGATCCTGCACCTTGGACTCCTTCACAACATGAAAGGTCCGATCCGAGACCTTCCGATTCTCCATGGCGATACTGGCAAACACGCCCGCCAGGGCATGGTAGTCCTCGATGGTGATCGGATCGTAAAAGTGGTCGTGACAGCGGGCACAGGTCACCGTCAGTCCCAGGAACCCCCGCGTCACGGTATCGACCCGGTCCTCCCACTCCTCGGCCTGGACGTCAAGCCGCTTGCGGTTGTAATACTGCGGGCCGAGACCGAGGAAGCCGAGAGCCGCGAGGTCTTTTTCCCCGTAGTTGTCGGCGGCCAGCTGCAGGCGGACAAACTGGTCAAAAGGCAGGTCGCGATTGAAGGCCTCGATGACCCACCGACGGTACTGGTGCGCGTGCGGATAGAAGAACTTCCCGTTGTTGCCCACCTGGTGTGCCTGATCTTCCGCATAGCGCACGACCGGCAGCCACATGCTGGCAAGGCGTTCGCCGAATTGCGGTCGGGCCAGCAGCATTTCGACCAGTTTCTCGTAGGCCCGGGGATCACTGCTGCCCACGAATGCCTCTTCCTCCTCCGCGGTGGGCGGCAGGCCGGTGAGATCAAAGCTCAACCGGCGCAGCAGGACAGATCGCCCCGCCTCCGGCTCGGGCCGCAGGCCGGCCTCTTCCAGACGGCCCAGGATGAAGCGATCGAGATCCCCCCGCGGCCAGGACTCGAGGGCAACCTCCGGCGGCGCACTCCGGAGCGGAGGCTGGAAGGACCAGAACTGGCGGGCCTTGACCCAGTCGATTGCCTGCTCGGCATGAACCACAGAAGGCCCTGCCAGCAGCAGAACAAAGCAGACTATTGCCCCCACCCGACTTCGCACGGGACCATTACGCCCCATCATCCCCCGATCTCACAGCAAAAAAGCCCCCTCCGATCAGCTTAGGGACGTCCCTCCGGACCCAGGTCCCAGCAACGGATCTCCCTGTCGTTACGGCAATACACCCGGCGGTTGGCGAGAGCCGGGTGGGACCAGACAAGGAGCCTTCCCGCCACCGTGTGGGTCGGGTCGATGATCCGTGTGCGCGCGATTTCCCGGTAACCCTCCGGCAAAAGCCTCGCGCTGATCATCTCCCCGTGGTCGTTGAAGATGAGCGTATGTCCGGATGGTTCATGATGCACCGTGAAGGCATGGGGCCAGGGTCCGCGGCCAGATCCATCCGCCTTGAGGAGAGGTGCTCGAGTTTCCCAGATCCGTTCACCCGTCTCCATCTTGACACACCGGAAGAAGCCACGCTGTCCTCCTGAATAGATATAGCCTCCCCTCGTCCATGCGGTGTTCATCACCCCGGCCACTCCCTTGCGCAAATTACGACCCCACGCCAACCGGGCCGACTTTCCATCAGGCGCCACCCGCACCGCGCCGGACTTGTTGTTGTAGCCCATGACGAAGACGAGGTCCTTCCAGACTCGCGGGGCACCGATCGCCATGCCGTATTCCGGCTTGAAGGGCACGCTCCAATGCACTGCCCCGGTGCCCGGATCCAGCCCGTTGAGGGTTTCCGCATCCCAGACCAGAAGCTGACGATGCCCATTGATGGTTTCGATCACCGGCGTTCCGTATCCGGCTTCCCGCGCATTGAGCGCCTTCCACTTCTCCTGGCCCGTCCCACGATCAAATGCCACCACCGTGCTTCCCTGCCCTCCTACCGGGCAAATGAGCAGGTCCCCATCCACAATCGGATGTCCGGCGGTTCCCCAGAGCGGGGTCTCCAAATCGTAATCCTTGAGGATATTCCTGTGCCAGACCAGCTGGCCCCCGTCGACCGTGCAGGCATGCAGGTGCCCTTCCGCTCCCAGGGTGTAAACCATTCCATCATGCACCAGGGGCGTGGTCCGCGGCCCAATCGCGTAGGGATAGACCGATGAATAGTCGGCCCGGTAGCTGTGCTCCCAGATGACCTCTCCACTGCTCTCGTCCAGGCAGAGAATACGCTCCCAACCCGGGATCCGCCCGCGCGCGAAGTTGACGTTGCTGCCGGGTTTCAACTTTTCCGTCACATAGGGCTTGGCCTGCCGGTCCATGACAAAGACCCGCCCCTTCGCTACCGAGGGTCCGGCGTAACCACTGCCCACTGCCACGGACCAGACCAGGCGCGGCGCACGTTTTGCGAAATCGAGTTCGACCTCCTGTTCCCGCCACACCGCATCACGGCCCGTTCCCAGGTATTGCGGCCAGTCCTCCGCAAGGGAGGACATGCTCATGGTCATCAAGGCGAGAAGAAACGGCCTCACCCCTCCCTCGTCCCTCAAATTCGCAGTCCTGTCAAGATGCCTCGCCGGAGGGATGGCCGAGCGCGTCCGGATCGACCTGCTGGTCAATCCTGTCAGTTTTGGTCCGCCTGCTCTTTCTCCGCCTTGGGAACATCCAATCCGGCATTGATCACCTTGGTGTTGGCCCACTCGTCCCCAAGCCTCAGAAGGGGCTTGGGAGAATCCTGGCGGGTAAACAGCACGATCAGTTCCACAAGGGAACAGAGAGGAATGACCAGGATGGCATTGCGGATCAGCCCCGGGCGCCAGTTCCCCTCCAGACTGACTCCCTCCGTGGTGACCGCCTGAAGCTTCATTGCTCTCTTCCCCACGCTCTGTCCCTGGAGAAAGGAAAGCGAA
Source organism: Akkermansiaceae bacterium UBA7890 (assembly GCA_002501065.1). Classification (GTDB taxonomy): domain Bacteria; phylum Verrucomicrobiota; class Verrucomicrobiia; order Verrucomicrobiales; family Akkermansiaceae; genus Roseibacillus_B. The sequence goes on along the minus strand of DLRK01000196.1, from coordinate 70,249 downwards.
TCACGGGAAATGAGGTAGCCCGCAGCCACCACCCAGGAAAGTTGACTCCCGATCTCGATGAAAGGGAGGATGTTGAGCAACTGCACGGCCCACGCCAACCCCGCGGCAACGATCCCATCGATCAGGGCTGCCAGCAGACGGTTCCCCAGGGTGGCATCCGCCCCCGGCACCTGCCGGTTCACATGGGCAGCCACCGGGAGATCCGGATCATCCGCACTTGAATCCGGATCCACCGACACCTTGAGCGGAGCATCCGGTCCGCTCCCACTCACTGCAGGAGAAGGAGGCCGGACGGACTTCGCCACGTCCGGAGGAGGCAGCGACCCGGGCTGTCCTTCAGAGTCAGAATGCGATTTCGGAGGATCCTCAGTCATCACAGCGGAACCGTCCTTCAATGCGTGGCGAAGGTCGAGGTCTATTCCCGCATTCCTCCACTGGAATCAGCTCTATTTGCCAACCGGTCAGAATTTCCTGAAATGGAAGCTTCTAACAGAGAGCCATCCGGAGTAAGTCCCCCGTCCCCTTACATTCTGCATCATGCAGCATCCCTACACCCTCGTCCTCCTTTTCACTCTCGCTGCCGTTCTTGTCCCGCTCACTCCGGCAGGGGGTGCTGCTGACCGCAAGGGAGAGTCCTCTGCTGAACAGCCTGCTGAAGAATCTGTTCCGGCAAAGACAGAGAAAAACACCGCATCAAAAACCAAGCCAACTGAAGGCGGGCAAGACGGCAGGAAGAAGCGCACTCCCAAGAAGCCCATCACTCCTCCTGACTACGGCCAGTGGGAACAGTTGAGCATGGGGAATCGCAAGGCATCCCATGACGGCCGGTGGCTTGTGTTCGACATCAGGAGGGTGGATGAAAAGAGCTCGCTCCATCTCCACCGCATCCGGGGAGGGAAGAGCCAGGAGGAGGAGGTGTTTCCCCAGGGCGAACGCCCTGTCTTCTCCAACGACAGCCACTGGCTGGCCGTGACCATGGGCAGGAGCCCGGAAGAGAAGAAGAAAGCCAAGGCCTCCAAGGCTCCTCCGCCACCCGGGGCCACCGTCAAGCTCCGCTCCCTTGCCGACGGGGAGACAACTGAATTCAAGAATGTGGGCACCGTGATCTTCAGTGACGACAGCCGCTTCGCAGCCATCGAGGTTATCGGGAAGGCTGCTCCCCCCCGCCCGGGATCACCTCCTCCCCAGCCTGCCAAGGCCCTTCTCGTGCGCAACCTCGCTACCGGCGACGACACCACCTTCGGGAATGTCACCAGATTCGCGTGGAGCAGGCAGGGGGCCCTCCTCGCCCTGGTGGTCGACTCCCCCAGCATCAGCAATTCGCTCCAGCTCTTCAACCCGGAGAAGGAAACCCTCAGGACCCTGGAGAGCAGCGACCAGGACTACGTCGGATTGCTCTGGCGCAAGGACTCCTTCGACCTCGGTGCGGCCCGGCAGATGAAATATGGTGACAAGGAAGACATCTCCCACGCTCTCCTCTCCTTCCGCGATCTCGACGGACCGGCCACGCCAGCCAGCGGGCGGTCCGTCTACGACCACCGCAAGGACTCCTCCTTTCCCCCCGATCACTACCTCACTTCCAGCCTGAGCTGGGCCCAGGATGGAGAGGCGCTCCACTGCACCCTCAGGAAATGGGAGAACAAGCCCAAGGACTTCCCCGCCCCCCCGGAACCGGCCGGGAAAAAAGGAAAGAACAGGAAAAAGAAAAAGCAGCAGGCCGGAAAGGAGGAGAGTGCCCCGGCAGAGAACTCCACCCGGAAAGAGCAACCCGCCAAGGATGCGCCCAAAGCGGATCCTGAAAAGCCCAAGGCCAAACCCGCAGCCCCGGCGAAGTCCCTCCGCGAGACCCTCACCACCCCTTCCAACGTGGAAGTCTGGCACTCCCGGGACGCCACCATCATGCCACGACAGAAGAAGGAGGCCTCGAAACGCAAGAACCCCGCACGCAAGGCGGTCTGGTGGATCGCCGGGGAAAAACTGGTCCAGCTTGAGAGCGAACTGACCGAGCGGGTCACCATCACCAGGGACGGACGCCGGGCCATCGGGCTGGACTCCTCGCCCCACGAGCGCTCCGCCATGTTCGGACCCAGCCTCCATGACGTCTACGCCATCAACACCCGCAATGGAAAACGCAACCGCATCCTGGAAGGAGTCAAGTTCACCCTCTCCACCAGCCCCGATGGACGCTTTCTTCTCTTCCTGCGCGAGGGACAGGTCTGGAGCCACGATCTCAGGAACGGAAAACAGCGCAACCTCACCGCCAGGCTGAAACCCTCCTTCACCGACCAGAAGGACGACACCCTGGCTGTCGAGAAGCGCCCCTTTGGCGACGGGGTGTGGCTCACCGACAGCTCCGCTGTCCTGCTCTACGACCGCTACGACATCTGGCTTCTCGACCCCCGGGGAGAACGCGCCCGGAAACTGACTGACGGCCGGAAGGAAAAGATCCGGCATCGCCTCTCCCGGGCGAGTTTCCACAAGGACAACGACGGGGCCATCGCCCCGGCCGATCGCCTCTACATCGGTCTCTCCGGTGAACGCACCAAGAAATCCGGATACGGCACCCTGACCCTCGGGGACAGGAAGCATCCCGCCGTCGCCTGGAAAACTCACCTCCTTGAGGATGCCCTCCTCCTCCACCTCGAGCGCGCCCGGGATGCCGAGGTCTTCACCTTCACCCGGGAACGAACTGATCGATCCCGCAATCTCTTCCTCTCCGGGCCCGGCCTGAGGGCACCACGCCAGGTCACCCGCACCAACGAGTTCCAGAAAAACTACCGCTGGGGACGCTCCAGACTGGTCGACTTCAAGAACAAGCACGGCGTCCCGCTGCAGGGTGTGCTCACCTACCCCGCCGGCTACAAGCGGGGAAAGAAGTATCCCATGATCGTCTACATCTACGAGAAACGCTCACAGGATCTGCACCGCTACTACACCCCCGGCGAGAAGCACCCCTACAACCCCTGCGTCTTCTCGGCGGAGGGCTATTTCGTGTTCCAACCCGACATCGTCTACCGCCCGCAGGAACCGGGCCTCTCAGCAGTGGACTGCGTGGTTCCGGCAGTCGAAAAAGTACTCGAAACGGGGATGGTGGATCCCGGGCGGGTGGGCCTGATGGGACACTCCTGGGGCGCCTACCAGACCTCCTTCATCGTGACCCGGACCGATCTCTTCTCGGCCGCGGTAGCCGGGGCGCCCCTCACCGACCTGATGAGCATGTCGGTGAGCGTCTATTGGAATTCCGGCGGCACCAACGCCCGCATCTTCGCGCAATCGCAGGGGCGCATGAACAAGCCCTTCTGGCGGGATGCCGAGAATTACGCCCGCAATTCCCCCATTCACGGACTGGACACTCTCAATACTCCCCTCCTCATCGCCTTCGGGGACAAGGATGGTGCCGTCGACTGGGACCAGGGCATTGAGATGTACAATGCCGCCCGCTGGGCCGGGAAGGACGATGTCGTCCTCCTTGTGTATCCCGGTGAAAACCACGGCCTGCGCAAGGAAGAGAACATGGTCGATTACCACTACCGCGTCAGGGAGTGGATGGCACACTTCCTCAAGGACGAAACCGGCAGGAAGTGGATCACCGAGGGCAAGTCCTTCCTGGAGCGCGAAAAGGAAAAGGAAGACCTCAAGAAGAAGGACAGCTCAAAACCTGCTCCTGGCAAGCCGCAAGCGAAAGCTGGCAAGTAACCGCACCCCGGAAAGCTGCCAGGGCAGGAAGGCGAAGCCCCGAGATCTCCCTTGGGCAATCGGTGGTTTCCTCGTAAATTTGATTCCATGGATTCGGCCGACGACGTCTATCGCAGAACCGACAAGTCCTGGTGGCTGTCCTTTACTACGGTGCTTCTGGTATGCCTGTCCTGCCTGTTGGCTGTCAGCGGAGCCTGGTTCCAAATCATCTGGGTAGCCCCGTGGGCGATTCTGCTTCCCTGTTTCTGGAACCCGCTGACGGTCCGGGTCACCGGGGAAAACCTCGAGGCCCGGTTGGGAATCGGCATTCTGAAGAAAACGATTCCCCTCGCTGAGATCAAAAGCGTTGAGGTGATCAACGTCCCCCTGAGGAAGCGGAGACACAAGATCTGGGTTTGCTTTCAAGGAAGAGCTCTGGAGATCATCACCCGGGATGACGCGATACTCTGGCTCGGCAGCTCCGAACCGGAGAGGCTGGCCTCCTTTCTCGAGAAGTGAAATACCTTCTTCGGAGGATGAGCCAGCTCCGACCCCGCACGCCTGTGCTTCGACCGGACCCTCTTCCTTCAGTCAAAGAGGCCGGGCTCCTCTCCTGCAAACTGTTCCTCATCCAGGTAGCCTTCATCAGCGGGAAGTCCCTTGTCTTCCGCCGCTTCCACGGCAAGGGCGTCGCAGCACTCGTTCTCGGCATGACCGGCGTGGCCCTTGACCCACTCCCAGTGAAGTTCGTGCCCCCCGCATGCCGCATCGAGACGCTTCCAGAGATCCTCGTTGCGGAGACGCTGGCCGGGCCCCCGTCGCCAGCCGAGGCCCTTCCACTTTCGCAGCCAACCGCGAGTCATGGCATTGACGAGGTATCTGGAATCCGACGAGAGCGTCACCCGGCAGGGCTGTTTCAATTCTTCCAGCCCCGCGATAGCGGCAAGTAATTCCATGCGGTTGTTGGTGGTGCGGGCGAATCCCCCGCTCAGTTCCCTGCGATGTGCCCCGGACTGGAGAACAACCCCGTACCCACCAGGTCCCGGATTTCCACGGCAGGCACCGTCGGTAAAAATCTCCACCTCCTTCAAGGACGCGAATGTCCGCCGGATCCCTGACCGAGTCGAGGAATTTGGCCCCACGCATGGACAAGAAGTTGGGCAGCAGGCACACTGCGGGCGATGGCTCTGGAAGAGATCGTCCTGCAACTCGACGAGCGCGAACTCCCTCCCCGGGTTTCCGCCCTGATCGAGGAGGCGGAGCGCCGCCTCGATCATCTCTTCGACACCAACCGCAACCGCAGAGTCCCCCGCTTCCTCCCCAGCGATCCGGTTCTCCTCTACCGTGCCCTGAGGTTTCTCACCGAGGGGGATCTCCCCACCGGACGGACGTTCTGCGAGTGGGGCAGTGGCTTCGGCGTCGGTGTCTGCCTGGCCTCCCTCCTTGGCTACCGGGCTTACGGACTGGAGATCGAGGAAGACCTTGTCGCGCTCGCGAGGCAACTGGCCGGCGATCACGGGATCACGGTCGAAAACCTCTGCACGAGCTATTTCCCCGAGGGCTACGAATCCTACCCCGCCCAGGGAGGAGCGGAATTGATGGTCCCCGAACCCGATTCGCGCTGGGAGGAAGCCGCCACAGCCATCCCCGCCTACGAGGGGATGGACTGTGAGGTGGATGAAATCGACCTCTTCTACGTCTACCCGTGGCCCGGGGAACAGGAGCTCATGCACGATCTCTTCGAGACCGTGGCCGCCGATGGCGCCATTCTGGTTGCTTACTACGGAAACAAGGACATCGCCGCTTACCGCAAGAGGATAGGCGACGACTGGAAATAGCGGATCGAAGAATCAGTCCCTCGGCGCCTGCCTTCGCGACAACGGCCTGATGGGATTATGGCGCCTGGTCCTTGATGTCATCGAGGGCAGGGAATTCCCGTCGCCAGGCAACCAGATCGGCGTGATCCAGCTCGCAGGAGAGCACCGCCTCGGAGTCACCCGCTTCCCCCAGAAGGGTCCCGTGGTGATCCACGATGCGCGACCCACCGGGATAGCGGAAGCGGGGATCGCTCCCCACCCGGTTGACGCCCACCACGCAGGCGAGGTTTTCGATGGCCCGTGCATCCAGCAGGGTCTTCCAGTGCCGGAACCGTGCGACCGGCCAGTTCGCACTGACTGTGAAGAGATCGGCTCCGTTGCGTAGGCCCTTGCGGAAGAGCTCCGGGAAGCGGAGATCGTAACAGATCACCGGGCAGACCGTAAAGTCGTGCCAGCGGAACATGGCCAGTCCATCCCCCGGGAGATAGTGCCTCGATTCGTCCGTGTAGGAGAAGGTATGATTCTTCTGGTAGAGGGCCACCGGGCGCCCGGAGGGATCGTAGACTGCCAGCTCGTTGCGTCCCATCGCAGAAGAGGGATCCCTGCTCACGAGGCCCCCGATGACGTGGCTTTCATACTGCCAGGCCAGGGAGGAGAGGAATTTCTCGGTCTCGCTCTTCTGTCCCTCCGCCACCTTGGAGACGTCCATGCTGAAGCCGGTGGAAAACATCTCAGGGAGCACGATGAGCGACCCCGGGGAAACCGCTGACTTGGTGAGGAGCCGCCTGACCGTGTCGAAATTGGCCTCCCGGTTCTCCCAGGCGATGTCATACTGAAGGGCGACAATGTTCATCTCAGCAATCCTGTTCCCTGGCCTGCATTCCTACTTGAACTCCCTGATCCGGATCCACCGGTATTCCAACCGCTCCATCAGCGGAGACTCCACCCGCGGAATGCTCATTCACCTGGAGGAAGACCGTTCAGCGTGAAATTATGGTAGAGGGAAGCCTCCTCGTTTTCCACCTTGGTAACAAACTCAGGCAGAAGGGCCTTCACCTCATCCAACTTGCCCTCGTGGATCTTGAAATAGGAATGGATACTGACGACGCTGCTGTGATCGGCCATATCGCAAGGATTGGAGGATCAAACCCGGGAGGCAAGGGGGAAACAGGCCCTGCGGTCATCCCCAAAAACGAGAACCGCGCTCCAGGAAAGAGCGCGGTCCACGAAGGATTTGTCTGTTGACCGCTGTCTAGGCGACCATGTCTTTCAGGTTCTTGAGCGGGCGCACCTTGACGACCCTGCGGGCCGGCTTGGCCTTCACTTCCATCATTTCACCCGGCTTGAACGGATTCGGACGGGTGGCCGCCTCCGTAGCTGGCTTATCTTGCACAACGATTTTGCAGAGGCCGGGGATGGTAAACTGTCCCGGTCCGCCCCTGCTCACTCCCTTGTTGATCTCACCACTCAGCGCATCAAGCACCGAGGCAACTTGCTTGCGGTTGAAGCCGGTGGCTTCTGCGATATTATTGAGGATCTCCGTCTTGGTTGCTGCTTTCTGGGACATGAATTTTGGTTCTATTATTGATTGAGTTCGAATGAAGCTTCGTGAGAAACCCATGAATTTCCGAGGTTTCCGTCAAGCATTTCACCTCGGCCTCCGTGAATAATATTTTATGCCAGCTCCCTCCGGCATGAACTTTTGGAACGATGCTCCCCCCGGAAGAGAGCGATGTGAGGAAATGTGAATAAATGCCCGGGGTCTCTGAAGTATCCAGAAATGGTGCTGGCTTGGACGTTCTTCGCCATCGACTACGATGCTCGATACCCGGTCGTAACGGGCCCCCTCTAACAGATCATCACGCCGCACAACGGCTCAACATGGGGCCTCCCGGTCACACCTCTCCCGGATACTGCAGCTCTTGGAACCTCGTTCCGGGCGAACCCCGGGGTTGCTCCACCCGTCAGCCTCCGACCCAGGGCGCAACCGTTCGCAGCCCCCGACCAGAACAAACCAGACCAATCCCCAATCCGGCGGACCACTGGGATAATTTAAAAAAACAGTTCCCGCTCCCGCCGGACTGGCCACAAAAAAATGTTCCGGCGCGCTGCATTTCTGCCGCCGGAATGCCATTCCTAAAGCCGTTTTTGCAGTTTTCTCTTCCTTCTGAGGCCTCCTTGGACCGCAGAACAGGCCCCTCAAAACGTGACTCCCAGTGCGCTCACGATCTGGAAGTCATGCCGCTCCCGGCCGGAGGCCGGGGTGCTATCGTAGGTGTTACGCCCGATTACCTGCAGACTGAACTTGTCGGAAAGAGCGTGATCGATTCCCACCTCGGAAGTAAGGAGATAGCTCTTCCCGTCAGCCGTTTCGCCCAACCAGGACAGTTCGGCAAAGAGGCGGGTCCTCGCCGCCAGCTTGTGTTCACCCTTCACCCCGGCATAGGCGCCCGAAAACATGTTCTCGTTCCCGCCCTGCTGCTCGGTCACGAAAGAGGGCCCTCCTTCCACGGTGAGCTTGCTGCGCTCAGTCTCGAGCAAACGCCACCCGGCGTAGGGAGTGACGGCAATCCGCCACTCCACTTCGGCAGGCGCATCGTGATCAAAATCACCACGCAGTCCCACGAACCACTTGTTCCGCAAGTCGCCCTGGTAGTGGGCATCAGCAACCAGTGTTTCCGCGCTGATTGCCCCCTGCCGCTCACCATAGCTCCCAAAGAGTCCTGCCGCGAATTCGTCCCCCTCCCCCTCCCTCTTCAACTTGAGGCCGGTGTTGATGGAGCGCGCCTCGCTGTTGCCCCGGGAGTAACTTCCACCAAGGAGTGCAGTGATGATCCACCTGCCCTCTCCCAACTCCAACCCTTCGAGAGCGGACTCCAGGGAGCCCTCTTCATGGTTCGCGGGAAGATGATTGTATCCAAATCCTGCAGTCACCAGCAGGTCTTCGTCACGGCTTCCCTGTGCCTCGCCATAGTAAACAGCCTTACCCGCCACCCGCAGCGACCACCTCCCGGCCAATTTCGATTCCACTCCGACTTCCGCGGTGAGGATGAAGTTACCGGGGTCTTCCGCCTCCAGCAAGGTGGTCAGGGACTGGAAAATTCGAGCCTCTTCCGTCACCTGAAAGCTCATGCGCTCATGCAGGCGGATCGAACTGTAGTCACGGGTCCCTGCATTACGATCCTCCCACGTGTAGCCGGGTCCCGCTTCCAGACGGAGCTTGAGACGCTCCTCATCGATCACGCGCCACCCCAGAAGCGGGGTGACGGCGAAGCGCCAGTCGATTCCGGCCAGGGGATCGTAGAGGAATTCGCTGGTGAGACCGGCGTAGACCCGCCTGCCGAACCTGCGATTGAGCTGAAGAGAGCCCTCAAAGCGCTCGTTGGAGCTCACCCCGTCGTCCTCTCCATACAGGGCCGAGGCAGTGGCTCGGGATTCCCAGGGGCCCCACGCCCGCGTGACATCCAGGCCCGCGGTGGCCCGGAGAGAGTCCGAGTTCCCCGTCGCCAGCGTCAGGCCCACGTTCCCGCTCCCCTGCCAACCGTCAGGATCTCTTTTTTCCGCTGCCAGAGGGGTGATCAGCAGGCCGCCAAGCCAAAGAATGCAGAACGCACGCATGCGGGCTGCTTACTGGCCCGGATGGCCGGCGTCAAGAGACAGCGCCGGCCCGGGTCCCCCTCGCAGGCCGACGGGCCCTGCAGGGAATCACCACCTGCCAGGAAGCGGCACAGTTTTTCGTCTTCGACTAGGAGATCGCCTCCGGTTTTCGCGGCAAGCCACCGGTAATTTCCGCCCGAAAGGGTCCCCGGTGAATCGACTTGGTGGAAACGGTCCGTCCGTGTTCGTATTGGCCCTGTGATTCTGAATCGCCACTTCGCTCTGACCGTCCTGTTCGCAACCTCTCTCCCCCTCCCCCTCTCCCTGGCAGAGGACAAACAGGAGGATGGCAAACCCAGGGCCGGGCACTCCCACCAGGGCGAAGCCTTCAACGAGGGGCCCAGGCATTCCGCTCTGCCCATCGAAGGAACCGGGAAAATCTCGTTCCCGGTCCAGTGCACCTGGCCGGAGGGGCAGCAATTCTTCGACCAGGGAATCGGGCAGCTGCACGGCTTCTGGTACTACGAGGCTGAGCGGACCTTCCGGCAGATCGCCTCGCACGATCCCAAGTGCGCGATGGCCTACTGGGGCATGGCCATGGCGAACTGGGAAAACGAGAAGCGTGCCCGGGCCTTCATCAAGAAGGCCGGCCAGCTGAAGGAACGCGCCTCCGAACACAATCGCCGTTACATCGATGCACAGGCCAACTACCTCGATGGTGAACCCAAGGACGTCAAGAAGCGCAAGCAGGAGCTCATCGACGATCTCGAGAGCATCATCCAGGACTATCCGGACGACATCGAGGCCCGCGCCTTTCTCTGCGTGCGCCTCTGGCAGTTTGGCCGCAGCGGACTCCCCATTCACAGTCACCAGGCGGTGGATGCCATGCTGCAGGATGTCTTCGCGATAAACCCGATGCACCCGGCGCACCATTACCGCATCCACCTGTGGGACAACAAGAAGGCCAGGGTCGCCCTGGATTCCGCCGCCAAGTGCGGCCACACCGCTCCCGGCATCGCTCACATCTGGCACATGCCCGGCCACATCTACTCCAAGCTCAGGCGCTGGGACGACTCCGCCTTCGCCCAGGAGGCCTCCGCCCGCATTGACCACAAGTACATGATCACACGCCGCGTGCTCCCCGACCAGATCCACAACTATGCCCACAACAACGAGTGGCTCTGCCGGAACTGGATGAACCTGGGACGGGCCCACGATGCCCTCGGAATGGCCCGGAGCCTTGTCGCCAATCCACGCCACCCCAGGCTCAACACCCTTAACACGGGCTGGCGCAGCACAAAGTATGGCCGCATCCGCATTTTCGAGGTCCTCAAACGCTTTGAACTGTGGGACGAGACGCTCCGTCTCGCCGACACACCCTATCTGGAACCAACCACCAGGCGCGAGGAACAGCTTAAACGCCTCCGCCTCCTCGGACACGCCCACTTCGGGAAGGGATCCCTGAGCGGGGTTCAGTCCGTCGATCAGGAAATGGCCGATCTGCTGGCCACCGCCAGTGCGGACAAGAAGAACGCCGAAAAAGAGGCCCGGGAGAAAGCGGAAAGGGAAAAGAAGAACGAAGAGGACACCCGTAAAATGATCACGGAGGCCGGAAAGAAGCCCGACGAATGGGTCAACAGTGTCAAGAAGGCCCGGCAGGCAATGAGTTGCTTCGTGGCCCTGCTTGGAAATAACCCCGAGGAAGCCAAAAAGCACCTCGGAGCGGTGCAGGGCGACAAGTACACCCTGGCCCGGCTCCACCTGCGGGCCGGGGACCAGAAAAAGGCCCTCAGTCTGAGCGAGGAGGCGGTCAAGAGCGGGGAGAAGCGGGTCCTTCCCCTCCTCGCCCGTATCGAAATCCTCCACGCTATCAACCGGAAGGACGAAGCCAGGGAGGCCTTTGATCTCCTCAAGCCGCTCTCAGCCCACCTTGATCCACAGGCCCCTCCGATCGCACGCGTGATGAAAATCGCCGAGGAGTTCAGCCTGGGCAACTGGCAGGCCAGCCCGGTGGTGCGCGACGATGTGGGCGAACGCCCCGTCCTCGATACTCTCGGCCCGGTGGCCTGGACGCCACCGGCAGCCCATGAATTTGCCCTCCCCAATGAGAAAGGCGAGACCATCTCGCGGAAGGACTATCAGGGACGGCCTCTGGTCCTCATCTTCTACCTTGGCTACGGCTGCCTGCACTGTGTCGAACAACTGGAAGAGTTCGCCCATAAGGCCGAACTCTTCGAGAAGGCCGGCTTCGAGGTTCTCGCCATCAGCACCGACAGCGAAGGGGACCTGCGCAAGGCAAAGGAGAAGTGGGAAAAGGAGGGCGGGAGTTTTCCGTTCCCTCTGGTGGCCGACCCGGCCATGCACGTCTTCCGTGAATGGAGCGCCTATGATGACTTCGAGAAGGAGCCGCTCCATGGAACTTTTGTCATTTCACCAGGCGGCCAGGTGCTCTGGCACGATATCAGCTCCGAGCCGTTCATGGATTGCGAGTTCGTGGTGAAGGAAGGCAAGCGTCTCCTGCAATTGCACGGGAGGGACCTGTAGGGGCGGAGCGGGCGAGAGACCCACGCCACGATTCACGATCACCCCTATTCGTGCGGGAATCTCTCAGGCAGGACCCTGATGAGCGTACTCACCTTGTAAGGAGCATCGACAGAGCGGAGCGGGGGAAAGGTCACCGTCACGTAGGAGGCGCTCCAGCCACTCTTAGGGGACCTGGGGGCGACCACTACGCTCCCCTCACCTTCCAGCGAAGTGGAGGACCACCTCGCCTTCCGAAAGTCGCGGATAGCCGAAGTTGCACTCCAGAGCTCTGCCGAGCCCTTTCCCTTCCAGCTCACCTTCAAGTTGCCGTCCACCAACTTGGTCTCGAGTTGCGGGAGCTGTTTGCCGTTCAGGGTGGAAAGCAGGAACGCATGCAGCGTCGGCAGCACGCCGAGACCCAACCCGTGACTGGCGTTGGGGAGATAATACAACGCCTTCGGTCCCTTCAGATCCGGAAAGTAGAGCTGGGCCGAATCCGCCGTCCAGTAGGGATCGTTGGTCCCCAGGAGCATGAGCTTGGGCTGCTTCAGTCTCTCGATGTATTCGAAGGGGTCGACCACCTTGCGCAACAGATTCCCCCGCGGAGTCTCCAGGCGCTTCATGATGTTGCGACTGGTGTAGGGTTCGATCTTTTCGCTGAATGCCCCATAGGACTTCCGCTGGTGCCGCATCTGGGCAGCCATGTTGAGGACATCGATAACGGAGGGAGCAAGACCGCAGACCCGCTTGTCAACCGCGGCTGTCAACCAGGTCGTCCAGCCGCGCTTGGACGCGCCCCCCACCACGAACTGCTCCAGTTGACAGGCTGCACCCGCGAGGGTTTTCAGCTTTCCCTTCCCGGCCAGGGCCTGCAGGGCATCCATGGCAGAAGTGGCGCTCTTCACCATGGGCAGAAGAAGCGGCCAGTCATCATCGCCACCCCGGAGATACTTGTCGAAGGTGTACGCGATGAGGTCATCCTCATAGAGATTGTCGTAGAGAGGCTGGCTGGGAACCTGCAGGAGGAGGGCCACTGGCGCACGCAGGCTGAGGGCTGTCGCTGCGATAATGCGCCCCGCTTCGGACTTGGGATCGGGAAGACCATCCCGGTTTCTCCCGCCCTCGATCAGAAGAACCCCCCGCTTGTGAGGATCGACCACCGGGGGAACAAAGACCGTGAGCCAGTGTTTCCACTCCTTGCCCCGCCA
>DLRK01000196.1:13335-57114 GCA_002501065.1 Akkermansiaceae bacterium UBA7890 | reverse complement strand
CTTGCCCCGCCACTCCTGGGAAGTGAGCCGGATAGCGGAAATGCGGACGCCCAGATCCGTAATTTCCTTACTGATCTCGTAATTAAAAGCTTCGTTCTCCTTCGCGATGTAATCTTCGAGAATGCCGGCGGAGGCCGGAAGCACGGAGAGGAGGGTGAAGAAGGTAAAGGCGGTCGATCGGATCATGGCGTAGGACACTGGGAATCACGAAGAGCAATGGCGAGGACGAATCACGGGACGTCCCCCTATTGAGCAAGCCCCCAGATTTCCTTCAAGGCCTGGTGCAGGGTGGGGTCGTGCTCCTTGAGTTCCGCGCGCACGAAGGGATAAAAGTCGTTGCGGTAAAAGTAGGCCTCCGTTCCTTCCGCGAAATATTCCTTGTGATTGGTGGCTCCATAGTGCTTCACGGTCCGACCGGTATACAGAAGAACCTTCTCGTAGGTTCCATCCTCCATGGCCTTCTCATAGGAATCGACGACGGGCTTGAAATCGAAACCGAGAACCTGGTCGTGGTAGGCGTGCGCGAGTTCATGGAGAACCACCGCGGGATGCTTGAGCAACTGGCCCCGCGAGAGAAGCGCCTCCGCCTGTGGAATGTGCACCTTCCTGGTCAGGCGGGGATCATGACCATTATTCCGCAACCATCCCTCGCTGGGATGATACTGCATCCCGCCAAGTGACGGGTGCCTGTGCTCGATCCAGATCTCACACTTCTTCAGTTTCTCCAGCACGTCACCCTGCACCAGGAGGGAGATGCGGTTGAGGTGATCACCCAGCATGCGCAGGCACTTCGCCCCGACAGGGGCGTGCCTGCCTTCAAGCAGGGCCGGGTCAATGTGCACGGTCCAGCCTTCCATGTTTCGCACCACCGGGTCGAAGCGCACTCCTTTTTCGATCACCCTGGCCTTCTTCGGCCTGCGGTCCGCCTGGGCAAACACCATCGCCCCAAGGGCCATGACAAGGAGAAGAGGAAGGGCGAGGACTTTCATGCTCATCCCCGCAACCTAACGCATGGCCCCAGCAGCGCAAGACCGGCGACCAGGAACTTCAGTTCCGCCTGGCTCCGGACTCCGCGGAAAGTTTCCCGAAGCGATCCCGCACAAGCTGAATCTCCTGCCGGGTGGTTTGGCGCTTGGAAGCCCGGCCGTGCTCGATGACCACCTTCACCCCGAGTGGGTCCATGGTGAGGCGGATGAGGCGGAAGACAGGTTCCCGGCGAAGCCGGAAGAAGCAGTGAAGCGGCACGTCCAGGTGACCCGCATTCCAGAGCAGGTGGGCCGGGGGGAAGTTCTCCATGTCGGCGAGGGCACCCAGCACCATGCGAATGAGACGTTCCCCGTGTCGCCGCTCGAGCCGGTTGGCAGCAAACCTGCTTAACTTTTCATCGAGGCAGGACAGGACCGGGTTCTCCCGCGCTTCCGCGATCTCCACCAGCAGGCGCTGCTGGTGGATGGTCATGGCCGCCTGCAGTTGTGCCCGCGTGATACCGCCGTTTTCAAAGAGCGCGATCAGGCGGTGAGGCGGGGGCAGGAGCAATCGCGGCACCCGCCCAGTTAAGACCGGATCCCGCGGGGTGCAATCCGCTTTTGTCGGCGACCAGGGACCGCTCCCCCCCGGCAGGTGAAACGAAGTCAGGAGGGATTCTCATCGGATCCCGTTCACCGGACTAACGCCGCCCGAGACCCAGTTCCTTCCGGCAGTAGGCAATGCTCTTTTCAATGTCTTCCCGCTGATCAACACGACCTGCTTCACGCGGCCTGCCCTTCCCGGCCAGGGCCAGGAACTTGTCGTATCCCTTCGGTTTCCCCTTCGGCCAGGCCTTCCAGAAATCATCGTTCCTGACCTTCAACTCGTGATTGAATCCCGAAATCGTTTCGATGTTCACCGCAACCTGGGGACAGAGTTCCGCAAACCGCCTGAAGAAGGTCTTCAGGTCGGTGTCCCCGGATCCCATCGCGGTCCACTGCACGGTCACGCCGTTCTCACTCTCCCAGACCGCGGAGTCACGCAGGCTGGTGGTGAGAACGTACTTGCCGATGTTTTCCAGAGCCTGGACGGGATCTTCCATGGTCCAGACCGCATTGCCGGAATCAAAATTGGCTCCCACATACTCGGGACCGGCCTCCTCGATGAGGCCTTTCAATTCCAGGGTGTGCATGTCCCCGGCATGATTCTCCATCGCGATCTTGACCCCGGAGTCCAGGCAACGGGTGCGATTGCGCTTGAGCACTTTCACCGTGTCTGCAATGCGCGCTTCTATCCCGCCCTCGGTCTTCCGGTCATCCCGTGCACCCAGAATGACGCGGAAGGCGGGCGAACCCAGGGCCTTGGCCGCACGGATGCCGAGCTGGAGGTGTTCGTCGGCCGTCCCCCACGTATCGCGAAATTTTACCGAGGTAGGACAGATGCTCCAGCTCCCCAGCAGGATCTTCACCCCGGCATCCTCGCCTTGCCTGCGCAGGTCCTTGAGATAGGCATCGTCCATCTTTTCGAAGGGCCCGAAGTCCGTGATGAAGAGGGTGTCGCACTTGAGCTTGGCGGCATACCCGATGAGCTCGGGCACCTTCCACTTCATGGCGCGTACCGCGAAATTATCATAGCCGAGAGCCAGCTTCCTCCCGGTCTGGAGCTTATCCGCCCGAATCGTTCCGGAACCGAGGAGAGGGACGCTCATGGCCGCTCCCTGTAAGAAATTGCGCCGCTTCATGGGCTCATCCAACTCCGAAACCGGGTTCCGGATCAAGCATACAGGTTGGAACCACGCGAGGTGGGGCCGGCTTTGCGGCCTGCAGGAGCCCTCCCCCTCCCGGGCGAAGCCCGTAGCGGCCATATCCGCCGGACGATCCCCAGGTTCGGGACCCGGCACCACTTTGACGGTTGAAAGGCGGCGTCTGCTCGCGCATTACTCCTTTCGCTCATGCGATTGCCCGCTCTTCTACTTGGTCTGCTGGCCGTTGACCCGGCCCTGGCCCAACTCGACGAGTGGACGCCCGTCCCTGTCCCGCAGGCGGAGGGCTGGAAGGGCGAGAAAGGGTTCGGATGGTACCGTGCCTGCGTGAACATACCCGCAGGGTGGAAAGGTAGCCGCCTCCTTCTGATGGTGGATGCGATCAGCGATGTGGACGAAGGGTTCTTCAACGGAAACAAGATTGGCGCCAACGGATCCATGCCGCCCCTCTTCGGTGCTCCGTCGAGCAGCATCCGTCGGCCCTTCGTCATCGAACCGGACCAGGTCCGCTTTGGTGAAGCCAACCTCATTGCCTGGCGTCTCTTCAACAAGGGCGGCAGGGGCGGAATCCTCAAGGGACCCATTCACCTGACGCGCGTGGATGATGCCATTGATCTGAGCGGCAACTGGCTCTTCCGACGCGGCGACGTTCCGGCCTGGTCGCAGTGGGGCAGACACCCGGAAGCCGAGATGAAGTCGTTCATTGAACGCGCGGGCCCGGAGCACGCGGGGCATCGTGGCGTGATTCCTGCGGACAAGGGCTGGCGCAGGCGCATGCTGACGGCCGTGTCCAAACACTTCGAGGGCAACAGCAATCCCTATGCCCGTGCCGACGACAAGGGCGATCCCACTCCCCCGGACAAGGCCCTTGCCCAATTCAAGGTCGGCGCGGATCTGGTGGTCGAAACGGTCCTCAGCGAACCGCTGGTCCGGCAGCCCCTCTATCTTGACTTCGACGAACGCGGGCGACTCTGGGTGGCTCAGTATATCCAGTATCCCAATCCCGCCGGTCTCGAGGTCCTCACCTGGGACAAGCACCTCCGCAAGGTCTTCGACCAGGTCCCGCCACCCCCTCCCTTCACGGAACCCCTGCACAGGAAGTTCATCGGACAGGACAAGATCACCATCCACGAGGACACGGACGGCGACGGCACCTTCGACGTGCACAAGACGTTCCTTGACGGGCTCAACATGGTCACCTCCCTGGCCCACGGCAAGGATGGCGTGTGGGTACTTCACCCGCCCTACCTTCTCTTCTATCCCGACGAGGACCGGAACGACATTCCCGACGGCAAGCCGGTGGTGCACCTCTCCGGGTTCAACCTCGAGGACACTCACTCCATTTCCAACAGTCTCAAATTCGGACCCGACGGCTGGCTCTACGGGTGTACCGGCAGCACGGTGACCGCCCGCGTCCGGGTCCATCTCGACGAGGACGCCCCGCGGCATGCCTTCCTCGGACAGAACATCTGGCGCTACCATCCTGCCCGTCATGTCTTCGAGCTTTTTGCCGAGGGCGGCTGGAACAACTTCGGCGTCAATTTCGACGACCAGGGGCGGCTCTACTCGGGAACCAACGGCACCCAGCAAGCCGTCCATTTCGTGCAGGGCGGCTACTATCAGAAAGGTTTCGGAAAACACGGACCCCACACCAACCCCTACACCTTCGGGCATTTCTTCGGTATGCCGATCGAGGGTGAGAAGACCCGCCTCGTGCACCAGTGGATTCGCTACAGCAGTGGTGCGATCCCGAGCCTGGAGGGACGGCTGGTCGGACCCAACTCGCTCGGCAACAAGGTCCACGCCCTGCGGATGGAACCACACGGCAGCACCTTCAGGACGGTGGAAGAGCAAACCCCGATGCAGACCGGGGACAAGTGGTTCCGTCCGGTGCACTGCGCCGTCGGACCGGACGGAGCCATTTACGTGGCTGATTTCTACGACGCCCGCATCACCCACGTCGATCCCCGTGACAACTGGGACCGCAGCAACGGGCGCATCCACCGCATCCGCGCCCGGGACGCCAAACCCGGCCCCATCAGGGACCTCGGTGAGTTGCCATCGGCGGATCTGGTGAAGGTGCTCTTCGAACGCAACCAATGGGCACGTCGCCACGCCCGACGCCTCCTTGTCCAACGCGGGGATGGTTCCGTCCGGCAGTTGCTCATGGACGCCTTCACCCGGAATCCGGAAAACCCGGAAGAACACGGTCAGCGGGTGTTGGAGGCCCTGTGGGTTATCCAGGGATTGGATCCGGCGAAGAGCGATCCCTCCGGCATGCCCGGGCTCCTTGCCATGGTTCTCCGTATTCCCGACCCGGACGTCCAACGATGGGTGGTTCGCGTGGCTGCTGACAACGGAGTCAACCTTGGCCCCGTCCTCCACCAGCTGGCCCGCAAGGCCGAACACCCGGAAGTGGTTTCCCAGCTCGCCTCCTCCGCCCAACGCCTGGGTGATCGTCATCTCATCGAGAACCTCGCAAGCCGCGGCGAATTTGCTGACGACCCATTCATTCCGCTGCAGCTCTGGTGGGCGATGGAAGCCCTGATCACCCACCATCCCGACCGCGCCAGAGAACTCCTGTCCTACGCCGGCTTCTGGGACGCGCCCCTCTTCGAAAAAGTTCTTCGCGAGCGCATCGGACGCCGCTACATGGCGGAACGGAGCCCGGAGAGCATCCGCATGTGCGCGTGGCTGCTGGAAAAGGCGGCCGGAACGAAGCACCTCGATGCCCTTATCCGTGGAATGGAACAGGCCCTGGAAGGAACCTCCCTCGACCCTGTCCCGGCTGAACTGGACGCCGCCGTGGCCAATATCTGGAACAACCATCGCGTCACCGACGATGTCATCCGTCTGTCCCTGCGGCTGAAAAGTCCGCAAGCCCTGGCCGCGGCCCGCCCCCTGCTCACTGATCGCAAGACCCCGGTCTCCCAACGCCTGGAGTTCATCAAGGCGCTGGGAGAAATCGGCGATGCCCCCTCAGAGCGGATTTTCCTCTCGCTCTTCCGCGACGAAAAGGTCGACACCCGTGTCCGCCTTGCAGCACTCACCGCATTGCGGCGCTATTCAGGCGGGGAGATCCCCGCCACCTTGCTCACTCTCTACCCCCGGCTCCAGGGTGATCTCCAGCAGGTGGCCCAGTCGCTCCTCGCCAGCCGGCCTGCCTGGGCTCAACGCCTCCTCACTGCCGTGGATGCGGGAATGCTCGACAAGGGAACAATTGGCCGCGACAGCGTGCTCCTGATGGCGACCTACGAGAACAAGCGCATCGGGCAGTTGATCACCAAACACTTCGGAGCCATTCGGCTGCCCGATGCCGCCAAGGCCAGGCGCATCACCGAAGTAAAGGCCCTCCTCTCCGCCAAGGACGCCAGGGGAGAAGCCGCGCGCGGGCGCGAACTCTTCGGCGCACACTGCGCGCTCTGTCACAAGTTTGGCGATCAGGGCCGCGACATCGGCCCTGACCTTACAGGATACGAAATGAAAAACCTCGACTACCTCGTTCCAGCCATCGTCGATCCCAACCTCGGCATCCGGGAAGGGTTCGAGCTGGCCACCCTCACTCTGCGTCCGGTGGGAGACGCCCCGCCCGCCGTGCTTACCGGATTCCTTGCCGATGCCAGTGAACGCACGGTGACTATCAAGGACCTGGCCGGGATCAGGACCGTGGTTGCCCGCAAGGACCTGGCCCATCAGAGCCGTGCTCCCGTGTCCGTCATGCCGGAAGGGCTTCTCGATGGGATGAGTGACCAGCAGGTCCGCGACCTTGCCGCTTATCTGCAATCAAGGAACTGAGCCCACCAGCTTTCCGTCTCATCCGGGCCCTGCCAGGTTGCCGGGGTGAAACGGTAGGAGGCCAGTCCATACAGTCTCGGTGGCCGCGGGAAACGGACCTTTACCTGATGCAGTGGCACGATCGTCAGATCACCGCGCCCATGATGAGACGGTAGCCCACAATCATGAGGAAGGCGTCCATCACCAGGTGGCTGATCCAGCACCCGAGGACGGTGCCCTGCCATTCATACATGAGCGTCCATATCAACCCCCCGAGACCTGTGAGGAAGGACAGAAAGAGCGCGAGGGGCAACGGAAAGAGGACGCTCATGAGAACGAGGTGATGGCCGGTGAAGGCAAGGGCGGCGATGAAGTGTCCGGGCCAGTGACCCACCATCTGGCGCAGGTGCCCGTAAACGAACCAGCGCCAGTAGTACTCCTCCATCGCAGAATGGAGCAGGGTGATGAAGGCCGCCAGCATGAGGAAGCGCCCCGGAGTAGCGAAACCAAGTCCCCTGGCCTTCTCAACGAGGTTGTCACTGTTGGCCTTCACGATCTCACCCACGGGTGTGCCGATCGCCATGAGCCAGCCGACAAGCGCAACACCCACCCCGGTCAGGAACCCGGTGAGGATGACCACCCTCCAGGATGGCCACTTGGCGACACGGTCCTCCCTTCGGATAAGCCCCCCGAGGCCGATCAGGCTGAAGAAGAAAAGAGGATAAACCAGGACCCAGATCTTGGTCGCAAACCAGGCGCTTCGTCCGCCGTTTCCATGGGGAATCCAGACCATGTAGACCAGAGCACAGAGCAGGGGCACCCCCAGCGCAGCCACCATCGATGGCCAGCTCATGCGCTGTCCTCTGTTCCTTTCTCTCACCACCCGGGCACGAATCAATCACCCAAGCCCTTCTCCTTCAACAGGGAAGCGCAGACAAATCCCCGCCCCGCCGAGGACCATCAAGCTCCCATAACCAGCTGGAACCCGATCACCATGAGCAGGACATCCACACAGAGGTGGCTGATCCAGGACCCTATCACCGTCCCCTGCTTCTCATACATCATGCTCCAGATAAAGCCTCCCGCCACCACACAACCCGTCAGGAAACCTGCGAGGGCGATGGGGAAAAACTGCAGAGTGACGATGAGGTGGTGTCCTCCGAAGGCCACCGCCGCCACGATATGGGCAGCCCAGCGGCTCATCTTGCGTTGCAGTTGACCGTAAGTAAACCAACGCCAATAGAACTCTTCCAGGGCCGAGTGAATCACAGAGATAAAGATGGCAAAGAGGATGAAGTGATCCTTGAGGCCCATCCCCTCCGCCTTGTCCGACACCCGGGCTGCCCCCTCGCGCACGATGTCTCCCAGGGGGGTCAGCATGAACACGAACCCCACTGCCGCAATGGCCAGTCCGGTCGTCAGGCCCGTGAGCAGTACAGTCCCCCAGCGTGGCCACCGGACGGTGGGATCGTGCCGCCGCCTCCGGATGATTCCGCCCAGGCCGATCTGCTTCAGGAAGAGAAAGGGATAAACCAGAGTGAAGAGCTTGGTCCCCGTGTAGATTGAGGTCCCAAGGCCCCCCTCCGGAAAGACGACAAAGTAGAGCAGGGTTCCCAGGGTCGGTACCACCAGAGGCGGCATGAGCAGGACCCAGCTCAATTCACGGTGCGATGCGCTCATACAGATTCAAGAATGCCTCATGCATCCAGTTTACGAGAGCAGATAAGTTCAATCCCAACATTGACCAGAATGATGGAGTGATCCCCAGGTTCCGGCTCCACCCTTGCGAACCATGCACTCAAGGCCTACAACCCACCTGCCATGCGCCTCCCGGCATCTCTCCTTCTTCTCTGGCCCCTTGCAGCCACGGCTGGTGAGAGCCCCGATTTCGGGAGTGAGATCCAGCCCATTCTGGCGGAAAATTGTTTCCCCTGTCATGGTCCGGACGACAAGGCGCGCAAATCAAAGCTGCGCCTGGACACCTTCGAAGGGGCCACCACAAGTGGCGAACTGGGCGAAGCCATCGTCCCCGGCAAGCCGGAGGAGAGCGAACTGGTCGTGCGAATCCTTTCCGAGGACGGGGACGAACGCATGCCGCCCCCCAAGTCAAAGCGCTCTCTCACCCCGGCCCAGCTGAAGAGGCTCAAGGACTGGATTGCGGCGGGGGCGGAGTATGAGGAGCACTGGGCCTGGCAAGAACCAGAGCGTCCCGCCATCCCGGTGGTCAAGGCCTCCTCTCTGGTTCGCAACCCCATCGACGCTTTTCTGCTGCGCCGACTCGAAGACGAAGGGCTCACCTATTCCCCGGCCACCGATCCCGCCCTCCTCCTGCGACGCCTCTCCCTTGACCTCATCGGACTGCCGCCAACCCCGGACGAGCTTCACGAGTTCAAAACCGCCCTTGGCAGCCCACAGGGCGCAGAACGGGCCTATCAGGCTGTCGTTGACCGCCTTCTCGCTTCTGCCCGTTTTGGTGAACGCTGGGCCCGTCCCTGGCTCGATCTGGCACGCTATGCGGATTCCAACGGCTTCCAGGCCGACCAGCTGCGCCCTTCGTGGAGCTTCCGTGACTGGGTCATCAGGGCTCTCAACGACAACATGCCCTTCGATCAGTTCACCATCGAGCAACTGGCCGGCGACCTCCTTCCCAACGCCACCCTTGAGCAGAAAACCGCCACCGGCTTTCACCGCACCGTCACCTGCAACGTGGAAGCAGGCGTGAACCCGGAAGGCAACCGGGTCAACCAGGTGATCGATCGCGTCAACACCACCGGCACCGTCTGGCTGGGAGTGACCATGGAGTGCGCCCAGTGCCACAACCACAAGTATGATCCCTTCACCATGAAGGACTACTATGCGCTCTTTGACTTTTTCAATCACACCCCACTGGAAGTCCAGTTGCCCAGCAACAAGACCGACGTCTCACACGATTTCATCGGCCCCTTCCTCGATCTTCCGCTCCCGGCAGACCAGGCGGACAGGGCCGCACTCCTCGACCGGGAGTTGGCCACCGCAGGCAAGGAGGCTGAAAATCTCCTTGCCCATCCCGCCAATGGGTTCGCGGCATGGGAAGGGAAGGCCCTTGAGGATACCGGGGTGCCCGGGGAGATCGCGAAGATCCTGCGCCTTCCAAGGGAAAAACGAAACGGGAAACAGAAGAACAAACTCAAGGCTCACTTCCGGACAACCACCCCGGAATTGAAACAGATCGACCAGAAGATCGCCCGCCTGAAGAAGGAGCGTGGCAACATCAGGTCGACCAGAACACTGGTCATGGTCGAGATGGAGAAACGCCGCAAGACCCACATTCTCACGCGCGGCAACTTTCTTGCCCCGGCCCAGCAGGTCCAGGCCGACGCACCTGCGGCTCTCCCCAAACTTGCAACGGCCGGCCGGCCGGCCACCCCACTGCCCGGCAAAGATGGAAAAGCTGCAACCGCACCAAACCGTCTTGCGCTCGCGAGATGGCTGGTGCGCCGCGACAACCCCCTCACCGCCCGGGTGACGGTCAACCGCTGGTGGGCGGAACTCTTCGGCAACGGGATCGTCGCCACTCTCGAGGACTTCGGCACCCAATCAGAGCCCCCCACCCACCCTGCCCTGCTGGATTGGCTCGCCGTTGAGTTCATGGAATCCGGCTGGGACATGAAACACGTTCTCAAGACCATCGTGCTCTCGCAGGCCTACCGGCAATCGTCCCGACTCACCCCCGCGCTCGCAGAAAAGGATCCCCGCAATCTTCTTCTGGCCCGTGCACCACGTTTCCGCATGGACGCTGAGCGCATTCGCGACAACGCCCTCGCCATCTCCGGACTGCTCTCCAGCAGGATGTATGGCGAACCGGTCATGCCCTACCAGCCTCCCGGCCTCTGGCGCCAGACCGGACGCAACGAACCAAAGTGGGTGGAGGCGAAGGACGAGGATCGCTGGCGGCGCGGCATCTACATCGTCTACCGCCGGGCCGCGCCTTATCCCAGCATGGTCAACTTCGACGCTCCCGATCGTGCCGCCTGTATGGTGGCACGCTCCCGCACAAATACCCCGAGCCAGGCTCTCACCCTGCTGAATGATCCCGCCTTCGTTGAAATGGCGCTCGCCCTGGCGGATCGCATCCTTGAAAAGGCCGGTTCACCTGAAACACGCATCCACCATGCCTTTCAGCTTGTTCTCGCCCGTAGCCCCAGTGACCGGGAACTGAAGATCGTGGACGACCTCCTCCGGGATCGCCTCAAGCACTTCCAGCAGAATCCCAGCGAAGTTGAAGCGCTTCTCTCCAATTCCAGTTTCGCCTATCGGCCCAGGAGCAGGAACCGCCCCGAATTGGCGGCCTGGTTCTATGTGGCCAATGCCTTTCTGAACCTCGATGAAACGATCACGAGGAATTAGACCCTCCCGTTATTGAGCAATGATCCCGACCCCGCTCCAGATCGCAACCCGCCGCCTCTTCCTGCAAAGGACGGGCTATGGCCTGGGATCTGCGGCCCTCTCATCACTGGTAAACGGGGAGTCTGCAGGGGCAACGGCCGGACTCCACCACGCTCCCCGCGCCAAGCGTGTCATCTATATTCACCTGGTCGGTTCGCCCTCCCACCTCGACCTCTTCGACTACAAGCCGGAGCTCCAGAAGCGAAACGGGCAACTGTGTCCGGATGAGTTCTTTGATACCACCAAACTGGCCTTCATCCGCGAGCAACCCAATCTCCTGGGGACTCCCAGAGAAGACCAATTCGCCTTCAGGAAGTGCGGCCAGTCGGGGATCGAGATGTCCAACCTCCTCCCCCACCTGCAGGAGGTGGCGGACGAACTCTGCCTGATCAAGACGCTGCACACCGACCAGTTCAATCATGCCCCCTCCCAGATGTTTCTGCTCACGGGATTCGAGCGCTTCGGCCGGCCCAGCATCGGCTCATGGGTGAGTTACGGCCTCGGCAGCGAAAACAAGAATCTTCCCGGGTTCGTTGTTCTCATCACCGGCCAGGTTCTGGGCGCAGGTAACAGCGCCTTCGGAAGTGGATTCCTGCCTACCATCCACCAGGGCATCCAGTTCCGCTCAAAGGGCGACCCGGTCCTCTATCTCTCCAACCCGAAGGGGGTCTCCGACAAGGAACGCAAGCTGGTGGTGGACACGGTGAACAACCTCAATCAGGCCGCTCTCGACGACGTGGGCGATCCTGAGATCGCCACCCGGATCAGCCAGTATGAGATGGCCTACCGCATGCAGACCAGTGTCCCGGAACTGATGGACATCGCGAACGAACCCCAACGCATCCATGAGATGTACGGCACCCAACCGGGAAAAACGTCCTTTGCCAACAACTGCCTGCTGGCGCGACGGCTGGTGGAACGCGGCGTGCGGTTCGTCCAGCTTTTCGACCAGGGCTGGGACCATCATGGCGCGGTTTTCGACAATCTCCCCAACAAGACCAGACAGGTTGACAAACCGATTGCAGCTCTTATCAGGGACCTGAGGGAACGCGACCTCCTCGACGACACCCTGGTGATCTGGAGCGCTGAGTTCGGACGCACACCCATGGCCCAGGGCACAACCGGAGACGGCACCAAGCGCTCCAAGGCCGGGCGCGATCACCACAAGGACGCCTATAGCGTATGGATGGCGGGCGGGGGCAGCAAGGCCGGCCATGTCCACGGAGCGACTGATGAACTTGGCTATACCATCGCACGTGATCCCGTTCACGTTCACGACTTCAATGCCACCATCCTCCACCTCCTCGGCATCGATCACGAGCGACTGACCTTCCGCTACCAGGGACGGCAGTTCCGCCTCACCGATGTGCATGGGAAGGTCGTAAAGGGTGCCCTCGCCTGAAGAGGCCAACCAGGTCCGTCCAATCCAGGACCCATGGACGCCTCCTCCTAGGCCTGTATCGCCTCTTCTATAAACGCCAGGATTTCCCTGCGACCATCTCCCTTCACCGCCGAGGTGGTGAAAATGTCCGGTGCGCCCTCACTCCATTCGGACATCGCCTCCGTGAAGAGGGCGATGTTCCTCTTGACCACGTTGGGCTTCACCTTGTCCACCTTGGTGAAGATCAGGGCGAAGGGGATGCTGCTGTCGACCAGCCAGCGGACTAATTCCTGATCGATCTTCTGGGGCGAGTGACGGGCGTCGATCAGGACGAAGGCGCAGCAGAGGTTCATGCGCTCGCGAAGGTAATCGGAGACGAGCTCGTGAAAGCGATCCCGATCGGCGCCCGAGGCCTTGGCGTAGCCGTAACCAGGAAGGTCCACGAGGCTCCACGCCTTGTTGATGGTGAAGAAGTTTATCTCGCGGGTACGGCCGGGCTGGCCCGAGACCCGGGCGAGCGCAGACTTTCTGGTGAGAAGATTGAGGAGCGACGACTTGCCGACGTTGGAGCGCCCGATGAAGGCGAACTCAGGGAGCTTTGACTCCGGACAGCCGTCGAGGCTGACAGCCCCAAGCTCGAATATGGCCGATTGGATTTTCACGGTCGTCGATAATTCTACATTATGGAGCAGGCTGTGCACCCGTCCCATTCCAACATTACACCCAGGCCGCTCGAAGCAACTCCTTCAGACGCTCTTTCTCCGTGGCCGAAGTCTTCGCCACGAATCCCCGGGCGTGCGCAAAATGCACGTCGTCCTCCTCGTCGATCCTGGTGAACTCCAGTCGCGGGTGATCGTTGTGACGGGAGAGCCCATGCCCGCTGCCCCGCCGGTCCGGATAGACCAGGCCTGCCACATTCTCCGATTCGCCGATCGAATCGAGATAGCGCCCAAGCCCCATCGAGGGCTCGGCCGGGAGGGGATCGGTCCGTGGCATGAACAGGACCTTGAAGGTTTCCGCGCCGTTGGCCTCCAGCTCCCAGAGCTCGCCATGCTCACCGATGTAGGTGAGCCGCTCGCGCAAGGTCTTCAGATATTCCAGGAGATCCTCTCCCACCCAGCGCATCATCTCGTAGAGCAAATCGCCGGGGTCGAGACGCCCGGCCTGTGCAAAGCGTCGCAACAGGGTCACGTCCATCGGCGAGTTGAGCTTGCTCATGATGTCGCGCTCGACGCCCAGCCACTTGGCAGTCCCGCCTGCCCCCCGGGTATCGAACCACTCCGCGGGCTCGAGCCAGTCGCAGAACATTTTCGCATCTTCGTAGAGCCCGAGGTCCTGCAGCACGAGGGAGAGCGCACAGATCGGCTCGTGATCGCGCGGAAACTGGTGGTGATCAAAATTCCCCCGCCCGGGCTCATGTTCTCCGCCCACATCGACCACCAGCACCGCGGAGTTGTCGAGATCGCCCTGCTCCGGCTCGCGACGCTCGATCGGAGCACCGTGCCGCGCCACCAGCAAACTGCAGGCCAGGTAGTCGTCTTTGTGCGCGCCACCCGGATGCGTGAGAATCAGTTCTATGGACATGAGAGGCGGGACGGTAGGGAGTTGCGGACGGAGAGCAAGCCCTTGCGCCGGGCGGGGGTGGCGGCGCTGGAATTTATCGCGACAACCGCAAGCGAACCACCTGGTTTCCGGCGTAGATCTCACCGGTCCCGATCTCCCTCCCGGCGCCGATTGCCTCCAGCCCTTCTTCTCAGCTCCCCACCCTGCATTCGCTCCAGGGTCAGCAGGCGAAACTCCATTGCTTCCGCTCCGGGAATTTCAGTGGCGCGGAGAGTCAGTTCGCCCTTCCCCTTCTTAAGCACGATCTTCCCGATCGTCACGGCCTTGAAATCCTTCACATAGGACTCCATGCGTGGATGCAGGTCGTGCTCGTCCCCGAGCTCGGGAACGTCGTGCGCTTCGGCGATCTCGAACTTGAGGGTCGCGTCGTTGAAACTCAGCTCGCACTTCGCTCCCGCCTCCCTGGCAGCATGGTAGAGGACCACCTCGTAGATCCCGCTGGCGGCAACCTCGGCGCCGAAGGTGATCCTGTCCTCCGTGCTGGTCCAGTTGCGGAAGTAGGAACAATTGGGAAACCTGTTAGAACGCCTGATTCCTCCGTGCGACTTCGCATCGCGGGCGGGGAGCTGGGTCAGGGGCGAGTCGGGATGAGCGATCATGAAGGGACGCTTGTCCTGATAATAGCCCGGCATGTGCGCCTCGCGATGCGCCTTCACAACGGCGGCTAGCTTCCTGGCAACACCCGGATGCTCCCTGGTGACCACCTTCCGCTGCCCCGGATCGGCCACCAGATCGTAAAGCTTGCCGGTGTGATCGAGCCGGAAGCGCGGATTGCGCGCGCTGATCCTGTCCTTCCAATGATTGATGAGAATGCGCTCGGGCCACTCTTCTTCATTGCCAGCAAGGATCTGTTTCAGGCTGATCCCATTGAGGGGCTTGGCGGTTTTGGCGGGCACCCCGGCAAGATCACAAAGAGTGGGGAGCAAGTCGCGCACGCTGGCAAGGTGGGGAATCTCGGTCCCGGGCGCGATGACGCCCGGCCAGCGGAGGTAGAGCGGACTGCGCACCCCTCCTTCATCGGTCGATCCCTTGCGGCCCTTCATCCCGCCATTCCAACGCACACCATTCGGTCCGTTGTCATGAAACCACACCACGATGGTGTCATTCTCGATGCCCAGGGTCTCAAGCATGGCGAGTATGCGCCCGACGTTCCAATCGAGATTTTCGCACATCGCAAGCGCGCTCCGCTTGTGAGTCTCTACCTCACGCCCGGGCGCCTGCTGGTTGATCATCTCCAGGGGACGATCCACGAAACGCTGCCAGAACCGGTCCGGCACCTGCATGGGAGAGTGCGGGGTGTTGTAGGGGAGGTAGGCAAAGAAGGGCTTCTTCCCCTTCACCGCATCCGCCATGAACCTCATCGCCTTGTTGGTGAAGTCATCGATGCAGAATCCCTCCCCCTTCACGATGCGGCCGTTTTGCTCAAGCATGGGGTCGAAGTAGTTGCCCCAGTGGCCGCTGCAGAAGCCATAGAATTCCCCGAACCCGCGACCATTGGGATGGTAGGGATGCTGCATCCCGTTGTGCCATTTGCCGAACGCACCAGTGGCATAGCCGGCCGCCTTGAAAAGATCGGCCACCGTGGTTTCATCGAGATCCATCCGTTCGCCTCCCGCCGAAGTGGAATAGACTCCGGAATGGGCGTGATGCCGGCCGGTGAGAAACTCGGCCCGCGTCGGCGAACAGACCGGGCACACGTAGAAGCGGTCGAAACTGGCTCCATCGCGCTTGAGGGAATCGATATGCGGCGTGCGCAAGTCCGTGTTTCCAGAGCTGGAGAGATCCCCCCAGCCCTGGTCATCACTGAGAAACACCAGGACATTTGGCTGGTCCGCAACAGCGGGAACGGCCGCAATCCCCAGCAGCATGATGGAAAAGAGAGCGCGATTCATGAACGTGCGTCATCGTGGGACGAAGGTCCGGGGCACTGAAGCAAATTCCTCATCGTAATGAATGTAACAGGCGAAAGGGAACGATAACGATCCGCAAGCCTCAGGGCCCACATTCTATTGACCATCGCCGCCGGCTGACGTACACGCCCGTCCCTTCAGTCCCCGCCGGTCATGTCCGCTCCCACGATCATCTATACCGAAACCGACGAAGCGCCCGCTCTCGCAACCCGTTCCCTGCTTCCCATCATCCAGCGGTTCACCAGGTCATCGGGAATCCGGGTGGAGACCCGTGACATCTCACTGGCCGGCCGCATCCTCGCCAACTTTCCCGATCTCCTTACCAGGGAGCAACAGGTTGGGGATGCCCTGACGGAGCTCGGAACCCTCGCCAGAACCCCAGAGGCCAACATCATCAAGCTCCCCAACATCAGTGCCTCCGTCCCCCAGCTCAAGGCTGCCATCGGAGAACTGCGCGACCAGGGCTACCAGCTTCCCGACTACCCCGAAGACCCCACGAGTGCCGAGGAGCACGAGATCAAGACACGCTACGACAGGGTCAAGGGCAGCGCGGTGAACCCGGTCCTGCGGGAGGGCAACTCCGATCGGAGAGCCCCCAAGGCAGTAAAGGAGTATGCCCGCAGCAACCCGCACTCCATGGGCGAGTGGTCGAAGGACTCGAAGACGAATGTCGCCACCATGGGCGCGAGCGATTTCCGCTACAAGGAGAAGTCCTTCACGACCGGGGCGGACACCACCTTCCAGATCGAGTTCGTCGATCCGCACGGCAGCGCGGGTGTCCTGAAGACCGCCGCGCCACTCCTCGCCGGCGAAGTGGTCGACGCCACCGTGATGAGCAGGAAGGCCCTGGTGTCGTTTCTTGATCACCAGATCACCCGCGCCAGGGAAGAGGGCCTCCTCTTCTCCCTCCATATGAAGGCCACCATGATGAAGGTCTCCGACCCCGTCATCTTCGGTCACTGCGTCCGTGTCTACTTCCGCGACCTGATTGCCAGGCACGGTCCGCTCCTCGATGAACTCGGCGTCGATTTCAACAACGGCTTCGGTGATCTCCTCACCAAGATCGAGACCCTTCCGGAGGACAGGCGATCCGCAATCAAGACCGACATCCAGTCCTGCTACGAGAAGGGCCCCGCCCTCGCCATGGTGAACTCCGACAGGGGGATCACGAACCTGCACGTGCCGAGCGACGTCATCATCGATGCTTCCATGCCGGCCATGATCCGCGACTCGGGCAAGATGTGGAACGCGCAGGGAGAACGCCAGGACACCCTCGCCGTCATTCCCGACAGCTCCTACGCCGGTGTCTACCAGGCCACCATCGACTTCTGTCGCGAGCACGGCGCCTTCGACCCTGCCACCATGGGCACGGTGCCCAACGTGGGTCTCATGGCGCAGAAGGCCGAGGAGTACGGCTCTCACGACAAAACCTTCCAGGCGCCCGGCGACGGAACGATCCGCATCGTCGACGGCGAGGGCAACGTCCTTCTCGACCATCCCGTCGAGAAAGGCGACCTCTGGCGGGCCTGCCAGACGAAGGACGCTCCCATCCGTGACTGGGTGAAACTGGCGGTCACCCGTGCCCGCGCCACCGGCACTCCGGCCGTTTTCTGGCTCGACGAGAACCGGGCCCACGACGCGCAACTTATCGCCAAGGTGGAGACCTGCCTCTCCGGGCACGACACCGAGGGCCTTGACCTGCGCATCCTTGCCCCGGTGGAAGCCTGCCGTTTCACCCTGGAGCGACTCAAGGCGGGCCAGGACACCATCTCCGTCACCGGCAACGTCCTGCGCGACTACCTCACCGACCTCTTCCCCATCCTCGAAGTGGGCACCAGTGCCAAAATGCTCTCCATCGTTCCGCTCATGAACGGTGGCGGGCTCTTCGAGACCGGCGCGGGCGGGTCCGCACCCAAGCATGTCCAGCAATTCGTGGAGGAAAACCATCTGCGCTGGGATTCCCTGGGAGAGTTCCTGGCTCTCGCCGTCTCCCTCGAACACCTTGCCGGGAGATTCGACTCCTCCAAGGCCCGCGTCCTGGGCGAGACCCTGGACGAGGCCAGCACCCAGTATCTCCTCAACAACAAGGCCCCCTCACGCAAGTGCGGGGAACTGGACAACCGCGGAACGCATTTCTACCTGGCCCTCTACTGGTCCCAGGCCCTTGCCGCGCAGGATGCAGACCCCGAACTCAAGGCCGAGTTTGCACCCCTCGCCGAGCAACTGGGTGCCGCCGAAGAGCACATCATGGCCGAACTGGACAGCGTGCAGGGGCAAGCGGTCGAATTGGACGGCTACTACCAACCCGACGAGGCCAAGGCCAACGCCGCCATGCGACCCAGTGAGACGCTGAATGCCATCCTGACGAAATGAAGGAGCCTCTGGGAGCAACTTCCCGCTAGTCTCCCTTCCGAATTGGCCTATAGTTTTTTCCTGTGCCCCCATTTTCGTTCATACCCCCTTCCCCCCACCGATTTCTTCTCGGCCTTCTCTGCGGCGTGACCGCAGCCACCCTTCCCGGAGCCGAACCTGCCATCACCTCCGTGGGACACTCTCCGGGAGGCAAGATCGCCTTTGAGCTCAAATCCGAGTCTGGCAGGTATCATATCCTGCGGCGGGCCCGCACCCTGTCACAGGTGACCCGCGGCCGCCCCGTGGCCATGGTGAGGGGCAGCTCCAATCCCACCACCATCGCGGATTCTTCCCGCCCCAAGGACCAGGGATACTATCAGGTCACCCATCTCACTTCGGCAACCGCCCGGGACTCCGACCGCGACGGTTTCTCCGACTGGCTCGAGCTGGCCCGCCCGGGCTACTACAATCCCCTCAATCCGGCCCCCCCGGTCGAGCGGGCCCACGGCGCCATCATGGTGGTGAACCGGACCCACTTCGAGCAACTGTCGGCCCGGGACAACCGGCCGGGAGCGCAATCCGTGCGCGAAATCAAGTTTCTCGTCTACGATGTCCATACCAGCACCCCGGTCCTCTACTTTGCCAACAGCAACCGTTACCAGTACCACTTCGACTTCACCAACCAGGTCGTGAACCGCTACAACGACCTCGGGCTCTTCAACAACGAAACATACTTCAACAACACCCGCCGCAAGAACCTGGCCGGAAGCCTCATCGCACACGACAACTACGTGGACGACAAGGGACGAGAAGGGCTCTACACCGTCGAGTTCTGGCCCACCGATCCGGTTGCCTTCAGGTTCGTGGAAAAGGGCTACGAGCTGATCGCGGCCGCCATGCCCTTCGTGGACGGCAATATCGCCTACCACCCCGCCAGCGAAACACAGCGTCGCTGGCACAACGACGAGAAGGAGGACTACGACAACTCCTACATCAACGTGGTTCAGACTGAAGACCTCTACGCCAATGTGGTCTACACCGGACTCAACCCGGGCGAGGGCTATGGACGGCTCCGCGTGGTCAACGGCACCGAAACGCTCTCCGTGCGCGATATCGTGATCTTCCGCAACATCCCGAACGATCTCACTCACGTGGCGGGCATCATTACCGAGATTCCGCAGACACCCCTCTCCCACATCAACCTCAAGGCCAAGCAGAACAACACCCCGAACGCCTTCATCAAGGATGCCTCCACCCACCCCGAGATCGAACCCTTCCTCAACCAGAACATCTACTACAAGGTCAACGCGGACGGCTTCGAAATCCGGGCCGCCACCGATGCGGAGGTGGACGCCTGGTTCGAAACCATCCGCCCCGAGAACCCCCAGATTCCGCAACGTGATCTCAGCATCACCGAAATCCGGCCCCTCTCGCAGGTCCAGTTCAACGATTCCGACGCCTTCGGTGCCAAGGCCGCCAACGTGGCCGAACTGCGCCGGATCCTGCCACGGAATGCCCCGAACGGCTTCGCCATCCCGTTTTACTTCTACGACGAGTTCATGAAGTTCAACGGCCTCTACGACGAGGCCCGGGCCATGATGGACCAGCCGCTCTTCCAGAACTCGCCTCTCTTCCGGTCCGCCCTGCTCGAAAACTTCCGCGACAACATCGAGGACGCTCCGCTTCCGCCCTGGATGTCGGACGCCATTACCAGCCTGCAGGACAGCCTGACGGGCACGACCCTGCGGGCACGCTCCAGCACCAACAACGAGGATCTCGAGGGCTTCAACGGTGCCGGTCTCTACAGCTCCTTCACCCACGGCCTGGACGAGGGTCCTTTCGAGAAGACCGTCAAACAGGTCTGGGCCAGCCTGTGGAACTACCGCGCCTTCGAAGAACGCGACTTCTGGCGCATTGCCCACTTCTCTGCGGCGATGGGTGTGCTCGTCCATCCCAACTACGAGAATGAGCAGGCCAACGGTGTGGGCGTCACCACCAACATCTTCGATCCCCGCTGGGACGGACACTACGTCAATGTGCAGGTCGGCGAAAACCTGGTCACCAATCCGGAGGCGGGATCCATCCCGGAAGAATACCTCATCGCACGCCTGGCGGGATCTGCCGACGAGATTCAGTACATCCGCTTTTCAAACCAGCTGCCGGAGGGAGAGACCGTCCTGACCCGCAGTCAGGCCCTCGATCTCAAGGCCAAGATGAACCTGGTCCACAGCCACTTCCGCTCCAAGTACAACCCGGGGAACACGGCCACCTGGGCCATGGAGGTCGAATTCAAGATCACCGAAACCGGCAGCCTCCTCATCAAGCAGGCACGGCCGTGGGTGTATTGAACGCCGGATCCCCCGCATTGGCCCCCGGCACCGCAGCCTTCCGGATTCCGGGAAACCGCAGCCTTGTTGTTAGCGGGAGACAAAGCGATGGACCCCGGGTAGCATCCCGAAAGTTCTCCCGTTCACCAAAGCTGCAGCCCATGCGAATCGTCGGTCTTTTTTTCTTTCTGGTTCTGCCCATGCCAGGCCAGACCACCGGGGCACCGGATTCCTCGATCCTCCGTTCTGAGATCCTCGAAAGAATGGACCACGCGGTCTTGAGCTCGATCAAGAGCAAGCGTCTTCCCGGTGGCGTGCTGTGGCTGGAACGCCAGGAAGAAGTTTACCGGAAAGCCTACGGAAAGCGGGCCACTGTCCCGGCAAGCGAGGCCATGACCGTCGACACGATCTTCGACGCCGCTTCGCTCACCAAGGTGATCGCCACCACACCCTGCATCCTGAAGCTCATTGAAGAAAACAGGCTGAGCCTGGAAGACAAGGCCAGCAGGTTTCTTCCCGAACTCACCGGGGACCCCAACAAGGCCACCGTCACCATTCGCCACCTTGTCACTCACACCAGCGGTCTCCTCCCGGGCATTCGCCGTGGTTATGACTGGCAGGGCCATGCCGCCGGAATCGCCCTGGCCACCAGCGAAGCGTCATTCGGTCATGCCGGCTGTGATTACCGCTACAGCGA
This sequence comes from Akkermansiaceae bacterium UBA7890, assembly GCA_002501065.1. GTDB lineage: Bacteria > Verrucomicrobiota > Verrucomicrobiia > Verrucomicrobiales > Akkermansiaceae > Roseibacillus_B. The sequence continues at coordinate 35,897 of DLRK01000196.1, read as the reverse complement.
CATCAATTTCATCCTTCTTGGGGAAATCGTACAACGGATCACCATGCAGCCCCTCTCGCTCTATGCGCAGAAATCCGTGTTCGGCCCTCTCGGGATGACCGACACGGGCTTCCGGCCAGCGGACGAAAAACTCGTGCGAATCGCGCCCACCACCCGCATGGAAGACGGAAGCGTGCTCCGTGGCGTAGTGCACGATCCCACCGCCCGGGCGATGGGAGGCGAGGCGGGACACGCCGGACTCTTCACGACCGCCCACGATCTCGCACGCTACACCCGCATGATTCTCAACCGCGGTGAACTGGATGGTGTCCGTGTCCTCAAACCAGAGACGGTGAAGCTCATGCACACGGTGCAATCGCCAAGGTTCATCACCGCACGGCGTGGACTCGGATTCGACATCGACTCGCCCTATGCCGGTCCCCGGGGGAAAATCTTTCCGCGCGGTTCCTTCGGTCACTCCGGGTGGACCGGCACCTCGCTCTGGATCGACCCCTTCAGCAGGACCTCCATCATCTTCCTGAGCAACCGCAATCACCCTTCCGGGGGCAACGTCCTGAGCCTCCGCTATCGCCTTGGAACCCTGGCTGCCGAGGCAACCGGGTTCGATTTCAAGAACGTCACCGGGGCGTTGCCCGATCTCAGTGAAAAGGAGCGAACAGAAGCCCGATCCAGGGTTCAACGCCCCACCGGCAACGTCCTCAACGGCATCGATGTCCTCGTGGCCGGAGAGTTCGGGACGCTCAAGGACCTGCGAGTGGGCCTCATCACCAACCCGAGCGGACTGAGCCGCGATGGCAGAACCACCATCGACCTCCTGCATGCGGCCAGGGAGGTGAACCTGGTATCTCTCTTCGGGCCCGAACACGGCATCCGCGGCAGCCGGGACGGGAAGGTGGAAGACGGAGTGGACGACAAGACCGGCCTGCCGGTGCGCAGCCTCTATGCCGGGAAGGACCGGCGCAAACCCATGAAAGAGCACCTCGCCGAGATCGATGCCCTCGTCTTCGACATGCAGGACATCGGGTGCCGGTTCTACACCTATATCTCCACCATGGGCCTCGCCATGGAGGCCGCGGAAGAAGCCGGGATCAAGTTTATCGTGCTCGACCGCATCAATCCCATCGGCGGATCAAAGGTAGCGGGACCTCTCCGCGACGGCGAAAGCAAGTTCGTGGCATTCCATGAGATCCCGGTGCAGCATGGCATGACGACGGGAGAGATTGCCCGACTCTACCAATGCGAGCGCTTCCCGCAACTCGATCTCACGGTGGTCCCCCTGCACCACTGGAAGCGCTCCATGCGCTTCGATGAGACCGGACTGCCGTGGGTCAAACCCTCGCCAAACATGCCCAATCTCACCGCTGCCACTCTCTACCCCGGTCTCGGCCTCCTTGAATTCACCAATCTCTCGATGGGCCGGGGAACCAGACTCCCCTTCGAAATCGCAGGTGCCCCCTATATCGTAGCAGAGGATCTTGCCAGACAGCTCACCTCCGCCAAACTCCCGGGCCTGCAGTTCATTCCAATACGCTTCACCCCGGAGACCAGCATGTTCAAAGACGAAGAGTGCGGCGGGGTGCGGATCCTCCTCAAGGACCCCGCCAAGTGTCCTTCCGTGGAACTGGGTCTTGCCCTGGCTCAGGCTCTTCGGCAACTCTACCCTGCCGAATGGAAGACCGAAAAGCTCAACACCCTTCTCTGCCACCCGGCCACTGAACAGGCCATCCTGACCCAGCTCCCTCATGCCTCCATCATCGCCGAGTGGCAGCAAGACCTGGATACCTTTGCAGACCGACGCAGAAAACATCTCCTTTATCCCTGATTATCCGACCACTCCACTTCATGAAATTATTCCTCAGCATGGGCTGCGCAGCCCTCTTCCTGATCCTTCCCTGCTCTCCCCTCCCGGCTGCTCCGGAGGGAACCGCTGGTCCCCTCATCGGCCACGTCACACCAACCTCCGCGAGCATCTGGTTCTTCGCCTCCCGGGATGCCAGGTGCGAGATCTTTGCCTCTCCCGATGTCGCCAAGGTGTTCAACACGCCGGTTAAGTTCACTCCCATCAACAAACCGGTCGGGAAGATGATGGGAGCCCTCCAGACTGCAACTCTCACCGATCTCAACCCCGACACCTTCTACCACTACGGAGTGAAAGTGGACGGGGAAACCGCCGGGAACCTGAAGGGCTCCTTCCGAACCCCACCCCGACCCGGCACACCCCACAAGTTTCGCATGGTTCTCACCTCCTGCATGAAATTCGGACAACCGCTGAGTTCCTGGAACCTCCTCCGTGCCGAGAAACCACACCTCCACCTCACGGTGGGCGACACCCACTACGCCGACACCACCGATCCCACCACACAGTGGAGCCACCACCTGCGCTATCGACGTGTTCCGGAGTTCGCCGCCGTCATCCGCAATATTCCCACCTACGCCATGTGGGACGACCACGATTACGGTCCCAACGATTCTGATAAAACGGCCAAGGGGAAGGAACAATCCCTGGCCGGCTGGAAACAGTTCTGGGGCAATCCCTCCGCCGGCACTGCGACCACGCCCGGCGCCTTCTTCAAGTTCAGCTGGGGGGAAGTGGACTTCTTTGTGGTCGACGGCCGCTACCATCGCAGTCCGGACAGGACTCCCGACGACGCCAACAAACGCATGCTCGGCGACGCCCAGTTCAACTGGCTCCTCGAGGGGCTCAAGGCCTCCAGGGCAAAATTCAAGGTCATCGCCTCCGGCAGCACCCTCGATCACAGCAGGGGTGATGGCTGGAGGATCTATACCTTTTCCCGTCACCGCCTCTTCGATGCGGTCAAGACCAACAGGATCAACGGGGTCGTCTACATGTCGGGCGACATCCACAACTCCCTCGTCTGGGAACACCCCGAATCGAACCGGGTGGGCTACCCTCTGGTGGAGGTGATCTCCTCCGGGATTGCCAACAGTGGCAACCTCAGTTTTGCGGTCGTGGATTTCGATACTATCGGCAGCGAGCCCGCCATGCGCGTCCGCATCATCATGGGCAACAGGAAGACCGCCATCGACCGCACCTGGAAGCTCTCCGAAATCAGCCACAAGTAGGGGCCCTTTCCGCTGGCGCCCGGTCTCCTTTCCCTCTAGGAACCAAGGCTACCATGAAACACACGCCTGCCCTGTTCTCCCTTCTTCTCGGCTTCCTGCCGCTCACGGGAAATGCCGACATCGAACTTCCCAACATCTTCGGCAATCACATGGTGCTGCAACGCGGCGCTCCCCTTCAAATCTGGGGAACCGCAGATGCCGGGGAGAAGATCGCCCTCAAGTTCGGATCACGCACCTTCACGTCCACCACCGACGAGGACGGCTCCTGGGAGATCAGCCTGCCCTCCCTCAAGTCCGACGGAGGCAAGTCCCACAGGATCACCATCAAGGGCAGGAACACCATCGTCCTTGAAAACATCCTCATTGGCGATGTCTGGATTGGATCCGGGCAGTCCAACATGGAGTGGAACATGAACGGGAGCGAGCGCAAGGATGAGTTCGTCAAGGACGCCAACCACCCGGGCATCCGCCTCTTCCACATCCCCAAGAAACAGTTCGACGCACCGCAGGCCGACGTAGAGGCCAAGTGGAAGCCCTGCACCTCTGGCAACATCCCGAACTTCTCCGCCGTCCTCTACCATTTCGGCAAGACGATCCACGCCGACCAGAACGTCCCCATCGGGCTGGTCAACAGCTCATGGGGGGGGTCTCCCATTGAACCCTGGACCGTCACCGACAAGGGTTCCGGAAAGATGTACAACGGGATGATCGCGCCGATCGTCAAGTTCCCGGTCACCGGCACGATCTGGTATCAGGGTGAAACCAACTGCATCCAGAAAAACGGTCTCGCCTACACCGGCAAGATGAAGGATCTCATCGAGGGATGGCGCCGCGTCTTCAACAACGAAAACATGCCCTTCTACTTCGTGCAGATTGCTCCCTGGAACGGAGGGCCCTACGCTCCGGGCCAGCTGCCCGCCCTCTGGGAAGCCCAGTGCGCCACCCTCAAGCTCCCCCACACCGGCATGGCCGTGACCACTGACATTGTCCACAACATCGGGGACATTCACCCCCGCAACAAACATGACGTGGGAGACCGCCTCGCCCGCTGGGCCCTGGCCAGGCACTACCAGAAAAAGGGAGTGGTCTACTCCGGACCGCTCTACAAGGCCATGAAGGTGGAAGGCGGCAGGATCCGCCTCGCCTTCGCTCATTCTGACGGCCTCAAGTCACGCGACGGACAGGATCTCAATGAATTCAAGATCGCGGGATCGGATGGGCAATTCGTGGACGCCAAGGCCAAGATCGAAGGAAAATTCGTGCTGGTAAGTGCGGAGAGCATCAAGAGTCCCACCCAGGTGCGCTTCGGCTGGCACAAGGTGGCCAATCCCAACCTGGTCAACAGGGCCGGCCTTCCGGCCTCTCCCTTCCAGACCGAGAAATGGACCGGAGGAACCGGAGAGTAAGAACGCTGCTCAACAGGTAGCCGCGGGTCTCCGGCCGGCGACAGGCCCTCCACCCCCACAAGAATGAAAACTGCCAGAGCCCTCTGCTCCGTCCTGCTTGGTTCCCAGTTGGCAGGTGCTGAGATCAAGCCCGTCAAGCATCTCATCGACACCCACATCCACCTCTACGACACCACGAGGGAAAAGAAGGTCGGCTGGCCTCCCGCTGACGACAAGGTGCTCTACAAGCCTCATCTTCCCCCGGAATACAACAAGCTGGCCCGGGCTGCCGGTGTCACCGGGGTGGTCATTGTGGAAGCCAGCGATCGCCTGGAGGACAACAAATGGGTTCTCGACCTGGTCCAGGGTGACCAGTTCTACATCGGTCTTGTCGGGAATGTGGATCTCTATCGGGAAGACTTTGACCAGCACGTTGCCCGGTTGAAAAAGGACCAGCGATTTGTCGGGGTGCGGGCCCGTGGCTCCAGGGCCATCGACTTCACCCACGACCTTGTCCTCTCCAATCTCAACATGCTGGCTCAGCGCGAGCTCACCATGGATTACCTCACCAACGGAGGGGGGATCCCGGGAATCAGAATCGCTGACAAACTGGCGCACAGTATTCCCAATCTGACCATCGTGATCGACCACTGCCTCGGATACGACTTCGACGGCAGACAGCCCAGTGACGAATGGGTCGCGGCCGTCAGGAGCCTGGCCGCCAACAAGAACGTCTACTGCAAGATCTCAGGCCTCTACCAACGCTGTGCGACTCAGCCTGCGGTGAAGGATCCCACCCACTACCGGGCGGTCCTTGAGGTGCTCTGGAAGAACTTTGGCAGGGACCGCCTGGTCTACGGATCCAACTGGCCCTGCACCAAGCACAGCGGATCCTATGCCAGCTTCCTCAGGCTGGTTGACACCTGGATCTCCGGAAAGGGCCAGGAGGCCCGTGAAAACTACTATTGGAAAAACGCTGCAACAGCCTACCGACTCCCACTCAATTGAGTTCCTTGTCTCATGAAAACCATCCTCGCTCTCTGCTTCGCCCTCTTCGCACTCTCCTCAGCCTCTGCTGAAGTCCGCCGCTATCTCTACTGCTCCACCCCGGATGGCGCCCAGCGCGAGGGCAAGTCCGGGGCCGGCATTCTCGTTTTCGACATCGACCACGGCCACAAGTTCGTTCGCCGTATCGAGATTCCGGACATGAAGGAGGGAGTGCGCGGATTCACCGGATGCACCGCCACCAAGCGGCTCTACTTCGGCACCACCAACCGCCGGATGGGCTGCTTTGACATCGAGAGCGGGAAGGTCATATGGAACCGAACCTATGACCGGGGCTGCGACCGCAGCTGCATCACGCCCGACGGCAAGACCATCTACGCTCCCACCGGGTGGTGGTACCGCGGGGACGACAGCGGCTTCCTTGTCATCGATCCCAAAACCGGAGACCCCCTCAAGACCATCAAGGTGGGCAGTGCCGCCCACAACAGCATCGCCAGCCTGAAGGGAAACTACATCTATCTCGGCACCACCACCAAACTCACTCAGCTCGACGCCAGAACCGGCAAGATTCTTCAGAGCATTGAACCAGTGGGTGAACGGGGCGTCTTCCCCTATACCGTAAAGCACGACAATTCACATGCCTACGTCTGCCTTGGAGGCCACATCGGGGTCGACGTGGTCGATCTCATGGCCGGCAAGGTGATCCACCGGGTCAAGGCCATCAACCCGGACACCCGGAAAGTGATCAAGCGTCGCACGCATGGAGCCGGCATGACACCCGACGAGACCCAGCTCTGGCTTTCCGATCAGGGCGGCAAGCGTCTCTACACCTTCGACATGACCGTCATGCCTCCCAAGCAATCCGGCCACCTTGACCTCAGCACGGGAGGTCACGGCTGGGTGTGCTTCTCGCTGGACGGGAAATACGGTTACTGCCACACCCCCGACGTCTTTGATGTGAAGACCCGCAAGGTGATCGCCACCCTGAAGGATCAGGATGGCAAACCGTTCGCCTCCTCCAAGTTCATCGAGGTGCATCTCGATGAAGGCAAGGTGGTCAGGATCAGCTGCGAGTTCGGCCTGGGGCGTGTGCCCGCAAAGTGATCGGGGAAAGCTGGCGGCGCATTCCAGGCGCCCCCGGGCTCAGGGGATGATCCGCAGCGTGAAGTAGGCCCGCATCGAATCCATCACCGGGGCCGATCCGAAGAGGTCCTTGGTGTCCGGGATCTCGATGTGATAGAGCCGATCCAGCCACTTCCTGTCACCGGAACCGAAGTCCTTCATCACGACCAGCACGCTCTTGCGGCCGGCATCGATGTGCACGCGTTCGATGGCATCTTCACGTTCTTCGTGGCGGGGCGAACCATAGCGGCCCGTGTTGGTGTAGAACCAGGACCTGACCTTGAGCTTGCCCACCAGTTGCTCTTCACTGACCGCCTGCCCCACCGGCTGGGTGAGTTTCAGAAGAAATCCGTTCTTGGCCGCCTTGGCATGGTGGATGGCCGCGGCCACCGTCTTTCCATCATAGACGATCCGCTGCAGGCTGGCCTGCTGGCCGCCCCAGGCGCCCCAGCCGCGTCCCGTCTGACCCACCAGCAGACTACCGTCCGGCAGGAAGACCGGACGCATCACTCCGGAGGCAAAGAACCGCCCGAAGGGAATGACGCATCCCTGATCGATCTCATTGACCCGCTCGGGGACCACCCGGAAGAGATTCGAAAGAGTCTGGTCACCAAGGAACATCTGTCCCTCGTAGGGCCCGAATCTGCCACCGGTGGTATCCCAGGCCGGGTTGCCGGGCGAATTGGCCACCATGCCATGAGGAAGCCAGACCGCTCCCTTGCGGATCTTGTCCTTCCACTTGTCGAACTTCAGCTCAGCTGAGTCCGGTTTCATCTTGCCAGGCAGGGTAAGGAGACCGGAGAGGTGGCCATAGAACTTGCCCTTCTCCAACGGCACCACCTTCGAGGATCCCACATACTCACCCTGGTTCTCGGCATACCAGATCCGGCCTGCGGGATCGACTCCCAGGCCGGCCGGGCTACGCAGGCCATTGGCGAAGGGCTCAAACTTGCCTTGTGGAGTGACCCGGCAGGCCCAGCCCCGGTAGCCGCCCATCGAACCCATGAAGGGCCCGCCCGCCCGCCAGGAGGTGCGCTCATTCCCGCCATGGGACAGGTTGAGGGAGAAATAGTAGTTCCCTTCCCTGTCCCGGACCGGTCCGTGGGCGTATTCGTGGTAGTTCCCGTGAAAACCGTAGTCGTCGCAGACCGTCTCAAAGCTGTCCCCCCGCCCGTCTCCGTTGCTGTCCTTCATGCGGGTCAGTTCCGGCTTCTGCATGACGACGAACTGATCGCCCTTGTCGTCCTCAATCCAGACCCCCAGACACTCGTAGGTGCCTTCCGCAAACTTCGTCCACTTGTCGTTGCGGATCCGCCAGATTCCGGCTGTCCGCGTGGCCACCACGATCGTCCCGTCCCTGGCCACCGCAATTCCGGTGGGCTCAAAGAGCTGGTCCCGGCCGTAGATGTCCTTGGGAGACTCCCAGTTTTCAAACGAATATCCGGGAGGCACCTCCATCATCTTCTTGCCGACCTTGTTCTTGTTGCGCACCACCGGTTGCTCACCCCAGTGCTCCTCCTTGGCGATGAAGGGGCGGGCCACCAAGGCTCTCTGCAGTCGCGCACTGAAGGTATAGCCCCGGGCAGGCCCCGCCGGAAGGGTCCACGTCCCGTTGGCCAGCTTGCCCCCCTTGACCGTGATATCGGTCAAGCCGGCCTCCGAGACCTGGAAGGTCTGGGCGTCCTTCAGGTTCGCTCGCAGACCGATCTCGAGACGTCCGTCCTCCGCAAAGCGCACGGCCTGCAGGAATTCGTTGCGGCCCACCCGGAACCGAAAGACCGGATCACCTGTCGAGGACTCCAGGCTGTGGCCATGGTAATTGGCATCCACCGAGGCGAGGAGTTCTGGAAAATCGCGATCTTCCCACAGCCACTTCTCGACATTCTTGTGATCCTTCACATCGGGCTCCTTGAATTCGAAGTCCACCGGCACTCCGCCCAGCACTGGCCGCAGGATTCCAAGACCCTCGACAAAGGTCTGGTTACCCTGACCCCGACGGGAGTTCGGTTGGCCGCGACCACGACGCTCTTCGTTGAGGTTGAGGAAGCCCCCACCCCAGACGTTTCGCACTGCGAGGGTGCGTGAATCAAAGGTGTAGTTCATCCCGTTGGGCAATCCCACGTGGACCGCCCGTCCGCTCGACTTGCTGATGGGTGCCCGAAACACCCGCGTGCGCCCGGCCACTGCCACTTCCCCTCCAACCTCAAGGAGGTTCTTGGACTGCGCCTTCCTGTCAATCTTCACCTTCACCATCCGGGGCCCTGACTGTCCCTCGTCGGCAAGGGTGCGCAGATAGTGGAAAATGTGTTCCACTGCCTGATCGGAAATGACCTCAGCGGTATACATCGGCATGGCCGCGGGATAAGCCGCCCCCTTCGTCTCCCCACTCTCCGCAATGGCCAGCACATCGGTGGACTTGCGCACCGAGTCCTGGTAATAGGACCTGTCCGCCTTCACCTTCTTCTTCCCCTCGGTTCCGGGAACACTCACCTCCCGCTCCCGGGGGTCATTGACGAAAAGACCATACAGACTCGGTCCGGTCCGCAGGGAGTCATCATTCTTGTCCACCACATGGCAGGTGATGCATCCGTAGGTGGCAAAGGCCTGCCTGCCCTCGGCCACGGCATCCACTTCCTCCTGTGCCGCAACTGGCAGAGCAATTAACGAGAGAATCCAGACGAGTTGACGTTTCATGGTCCAGAGGCGTTACGCCATTCCTCCCTAGACCGCAAGAAAAGAGCATCTGACGACCTCACCCCATCATATGCTGCTCCAGCACCGTCCGGTCCCTGCCTTTTCGAGACTTGCCTGACCTGGACCCTGCGCCAGAGTCTCCCCTGGCCCAGTTGCCGAAAGTTACCCCCGGGAATGCCCTCCATCGTTCGCACCCTTGCCGCAATCTTCGCCACAGCCCTCCCCCTCTGTGGACAGAGCGCACCCACAAGCATTCTGCGCTCCGATCAAAACACCATTCACGAGTTTGCAATCCTCAACGACCACCCCGGGCCGCGAGACTTCGTGCTCAAGGCGGTGGAGAACACCGGGGACAGCTGGGCGGTTATCTACCTCGCTGACGGCCTCGAAAACATTACCTCCGGGATCCTCTCTCCTGCAGGGGTTACCCTCAGCGTAGCTCCCGGAGCCGGTGGCCTCACGATCCAGGCGGCCTTCTTCGCAGCCGGCACTCCGGAGAACTCCATCCGGACCACCACTCTCACAGCCACCCCGGTTGATGGGAACAGCCTGCCTCAGAGCCGCTCCTTTCGCGTCCGCATGTTGTCCTTTCTCATCGTCAATGACGACCGGGATCTCGGCGATCCTGATCCTCTTGACGAATGGCTGGATACTGATCCGGCCACCCCGGGCGAACAGATCACCCTCCGCGCCGCTCTGGAACTGGCAAACCGGCGTGAGGGCTTCGACACGATCGGATTCAACGTGCCGGTCGGGGAAAACCCCCGCATCGTCCTGCAGTCACCTCTTCCTGAAGCAACCGGATCAATCCTGATCGACGGAACGACGCAGCCAGGCCCGGATTCCTTCGCCGTGGAGATCAGCGGGGAAAACCTTCCCGAGGGAAACAGTTCCGACGGACTGGTCCTCTCCGGAGGCGGTTCCACCCTGCGCGGACTGTCTTTCACCCGCTTCCGCTCTGCCGCCTTTGGCGAAATTCCCGGTCCTGCCGCCCCCAACCCCAGCGGCATCCTTCTCAAGGGCGGGGGAGGAAACCTGATCGAGGATTGCTCCCTTGGTCTCGCGCCTTCGGGAGAAACCGGGGCTGGCAATGAAGGCTACGGGATCCGGATCGAATGCCCCGGCAACGTTATTTCGAACTGCCACATCGCCGGTAACTGGGTGGGCGGGATCGGGGTCTTTGGCCCCGAGGCCACTGGTAACACGATATCAACCACGGTGGGCGGCTCGTTCCCCGGCACCCATTCCAGCAACCTGCTCGCTCCGGGAATTGCCTTCCAGGATCTCCTCCTCTCCCCCTCCCCGCGCACCTCGATGCCTTCCTTCGCTGCCCTCGACAGCAACCTCGCCAACAGCAGCATCCACTTCACCAGCCTGAACGAAGCAAGCCCCTGGGAATCCATCGCCGCCGGATTCCTGGGTGGGATCGTTCTCCACCAGGCCCCCGGCAACACCATTACGGAATGCAGGGTGCAGGGCAATGGGGCTGACGGCATCCGCGTCATCGGGGACGCCAGTGGCACTACCCTGAGTAACAACATCACGGGTGCCCGCCTGGCCCCCTTCTCCCTGCGTAATGCGGGTAATGGAATCGCCCTTGAGTGCGATCACGCCGTATTGGAGGGCAACGAGACGCACTGCAACCTGCGCTCCGGCGTCCTGGTGCGTGGCGTCGGGAACGAATTGAAGGGACTCCGCTCATCCGGAAATGGAGAGTGTGGAGTACATTGCGAAGGACGCCAGACCCTGATCGGCGGATCCCTCTTCGCCGACCGCGGACAGATCTACTCCAATCCCACCGGAATCCTCCTCACCTCACCTCCCGTGCCGGTTTCCTACATCCCGGGGTTGAACCGGGTGCACGGAAACCTGATCGGGGCCCAGGCTCCCTTCGGCCCGGAAGCTCCCGTTCCCCGCCCCAACCTGCGCGGCATCCACATCCTGGACAGCAGCGGTAACCGTGTCGGAGGCAGTCCGCAATCCGTCGAGGCAAACAACATCGTCCATAACCATCTGGAGGGTATCCTGGTGAGCAGCGGCGGAAACAACCGGCTCCACGGGAATTTCATCGCCGACAACGGACGCCTCGATATCGACCTCTCCACGGGTCCGGAAGGAGACGGGCGTGATCCTCCCGATCCGGATGACCTCGACGAGGGGGGCAATCACAAGATCAACCCCCCCGTTCTGCAGCGCGTCGTTCAGGACGGGAACACCGTTCAATTCGCGGGCCAGCTTCCCGGAGCATCCGCAGGCACCTACGGTCTTGAGATCGTCATCTCCATGCCCGCTACCACGGTGTATGGCTCCCAGTACTCGGAGATCATTCCTCTCAACCACACCTCCCCGGTCATCCCCTTCACCTTCGAGCTGCAAAGTGCGATTGATCTGCGTGGAGCCCACATCCGCGCCTCCATCACCGACACGTCTCTCAATACTTCGGAATACAGCGAGTGGACCCGTATCGAGGGGCCCACAGATACCGACGGTGATGGCATCAGCGACAGCGTGGAAGAGGGACTGGCTACGGGAGACGCAAACGAGGACGGGGTCCCCGACGCCCGACAGGGGCATGTCGCCTCCTTTCCGGTCCTCCTCTCGGGGTCACTCACCATCGCCACCCCGGAGGGGTTTACGCTGAGGAACGTCTCCGCTGAATCCCTCCTGGCCCTGCCTCCCCTGACCGGGCAGGAGTTCCCCCACGAGATCTGGCATTTCGAACTGGATGGACTCGCGAATGGAGGTTCTGTCACCATGGCCGTCCTGACCTCCAGCGAGCAACCGGGTGATGGCTTTCATGGCTTCGGCCCAACCCCGGACAATCCCGTTCCTCACTGGTATGACTTCTCCTATGACGGCACGACCGGCGCACAGATCGACGGCGATCGCGTCTTGCTGCACTTCGTTGATGGCGGACGAGGAGATCACGACCTCACCGTCAACGGGATCCTCACGAGCCGGGGTGGAAGCACAAATGCCCTCCCTCCCCTTCCCGACCCATCCTTCCGCGTCCTGCCCGACGGCAGCGTCACCATCTCCTGGCCCCTCCTGCCAGAAGCAGGCCAGTTTTTCCTGCAGGAATCTCCCAGACCGGACCAGTTCCCCTGGACCTTCAGTCCCGCTCCCGTCCTGGAAGCCGCGGGCTTCAATGTGGTGCGCGTCATCCCGGTCGGGGATCGCAGACTTTTCCGACTGGTGCGCCCCTGACCCGGGAGCCATGCTCCTGTTCCCCGTCCTGATATGACTGTCCCTTTCATCCGCCTCCTTTTGGGGCTGTTTGCCCTGACCGGGATTCTCCCCCTCCATGCCAACCCGCTCCTCGGAAAGTACCAGAAGCACTTTGCCGGCCGCTGGGTGGGTGGATCCCACGGCGATATCGTCTACAAGGTCCATGCCCCGAAGACAGTCGCCCGCACCGCCTCCCTCCCGGTCGTGATCTATCTCCACGGATCGGCCAAATGCGGGACCGACAACATCAAACAGACCAAGGTCGCGGTGCCCGCTTCCTTCGTGCGCAACTTCCCCCGGCGTCCCTGCATCCTCATCGCCCCGCAATGCGATCACGGCCGGGACTGGATGACCCGCGGAGGAGACTCCGTCCTCGCTCTTCTCCAGGACTTCCTCAAGGAGGTCAAGGTGGCCGATCCCAAGCGCGTCTACCTCACCGGGTTCTCCCTGGGTGGCTACGGTGTCTGGCATCTCATCGACAGGCGACCCGATCTCTTTGCCGCCGCCGTTCCCCTGGCCGGAGCCGCCAACATCAAGGATGTCTCCCACCTCCAGGGCGTCAATATCTGGATCTTTCACGGTCGCCGCGACAAGTCCGTCAAGATCCAGCGAGCCCGGGACATCTCGAATGCCCTGAAGGAAAAGGGCATCGTCCATAAGTACAGTGAACTCCCTGCCGGCCACCTCATCACCAGCAAGGTCTTCAACCAGTCCGAGATTCACGACTGGCTCTTCCAGCAGAAGAGGAAGTGAGTCCCGGATCTTCTCCCCAGCCGTCAGGAGGGCGGCGTGCGCCCGGCCCTTCCTTCAGCCCCACGGGCCTGCGGGGTTGGACGGCCCCACTATTGACTACTTCACCCCGTAGAGGTGCTTCCCCTCCCGGGCGGCCTGGTGGGCCCTGTGGGTGTCCTGCGGAGCCCCGGGATCTTCCTGCTCCTTCATCCAGCGATCCAATTCAGCACTCAGCTTCGCCTTGATGGCTGCAATGTCCGGATCCCCGGCCCGGTTGTTCATTTCATAACGGTCCCGGGCAGTATGATAAAGCTGCTCGGCGGGACGACGCATGTAGCGGCGAACCACCTTGTAGGTGTGGGGATTGTTCCAGGAATCCCGCACCCAGGTCGCCCAGTAGGGGTTGTTGAGCACTCCCGTTCCCTTCATCCCCATCAGGTGTTTCTCGATGTAAATCTCTTCCGGCAGCAGGTTCCGGATGTAGCGCCACTCCCCGTCCGTCACCGTCCGCACCGGATAGCGAGGGCCTTCCGGAATGTTGTTGTGAAGCCCGTAGGCATACTCGCGGTGCTTGTCTTCCTGCCCGAGCAGGACTCCCGCAAAACTTCTGCCGTCATAGGAGTGTCCGGAACCATCACCCCCGGCCAGGGCAAGCACCGTGGGTAGAATATCTGCGTATTGCACCATCGCATCCGTGCGCCGTCCTCCCTTGATCCTGTCAGGCCAGCGCGCCATGAGGGCGGTGTGCACCCCCGTGTCCCAGTTGGTCCACTTGCACCCGGGAAACTGCGAACCCTGTTCCGAAGTGAACAGGACCAGAGTGTCCTTCGCCTTGCCGCTTTCTTCCAGCACCCTGAGGATTTCACCCACCTGGCCATCCATATAGGTGATCTCAGCCAGGTAGGCTGCAAAGTCCTGCCGGGTCCGTGCCGTGTCCGCGATATTGGGGGGCAACTTCAGCTTGGCCGGAGGATATTGAGAGGCATCACCCATCACCCACGGGATGTGCGGCTCCACCAGAGCTACCACCAGACAGAAGGGCTTCTTCCGGTCCCGCTCCATGAACTCAACCAGGCCCTCCAGTTGATGGGGGCGGGTGGGATTACGAACACAGTTCGTATCGAAACCCTTCACCTCCTCAAAAGGAAACGCCTTCTTCGGCTTCACGTGCACCTTCCCAGCCAGACCGACCCGATATCCGAGCGGGGCGAGATGCTGGGGCATGCTGGTGACCGAATCGCGACTGGCGGAATGGTTCCAGGCACAGCCATTGCGCATGGGATACTGCCCACTGAACAATTCCGCCCGGCATGGCTGGCACATCGCTTCCGCAAGATAGGCGCGGTTGAAGACCAGGCTCTTTTCCGCCAGCTTGTCAATATTCGGCGTTTTCGCGTTCTCTCCTCCATAGACCGGCAGGTCGTTGTAGGTGCAATCATCGGCCATGATGACAAGGATGTTGGGCGCCTCCCGGGCGTGCAGGCAGGAAGCCAGGACCAGGAGGAGAGGCAGCAAGCATTTCATGAGTGCCTTCTAACGCGTGAACGCCTCGCTCGAAAGTGGTTTATGGTCACACGCCGTACGATTCCAGACGGGGGAACAGTGCAAACTGCCATCGCCAGAGACCTTCTCCCCGCCGGATCGCTGACCGATCTGGCTCTCGCTCTCCTGAACAGCAATGAGGCTATCTACCTCGACTGAGCGCACAAGGGTCCGGATTACACCGAGCCGCCGCGTCCCCCTGCAGGAACGAGGATTGTCACTTATTGAAGCGAAAGCTCGTCAGGTCGTAGTCCTGCATGAGATAGCCCTTCACTTCGAGGCGTTGCTTGTCCGCCCGCTTGGCCAGCGTCTCCCCTCCAGCCTCGATGAAGTCGTGGTAGCTGATGATTTCAGCCCGGATGAATCCCTTCTGGATATCGGTGTGAATCGCCCCCCCGGCCTCCCAGGCAGTCGTTCCGGGCGGAATGGGCCAGGCCCGGTTTTCCGAGCCCCCCACCGTGAGGAAACAAATCCAGCCGCTTTCCCTGAAGACCCGGACCATGAGAGTGTCCGGTTCGCCCAGTTCGGCGGAGGTGGCTACCACGATCGGTTTATTGCTGCTGAATCCGTGGATCTCCAGGGCCTTCCGCTCGGCCTCGTCGAGATCCGCCTGGAAAACGGTTTTTTCGTCTTCGAGGCAGATCTTCAGCTTGAGCAGGGCCTCCCGTTCCTCCGTCGTGGGATCACGTCCCAACCGGGTCTCGATGAAATCCACGTCACGAAAAGTCAGTTCCAGGAAACCATCTTCACTGGTCACCACGCAATCAGAGTCGACCAGCCCTTCGTCACCCACTACTTCAACCTGGGCATAGGCCTTCTTCTTGGCTTCGACCAGCTTGTGCGTCTCATCGAGGCGCGGATCCTTGATGTTGTGTTTGCCGGGCGGAATCTCCGCGAGGCCAAAAGCGCATACTTTCACGCGAGGGTTGCTAGTTCCTGTCTCCGGAACGGTCAAGCGCATGACAACAAGTCTTCATCTCCGCGCTTGAATTACCGGGGGATGAGCCCAATTCTGGTGGGATGAAAACCTTGCCGCTTCTCGTTCTCGCCGTCGGGATGGCCGCCTCCCTCCCAATCTGCGCCCAGGGGCTCCGCAAGGGCCACGCCCATGACCAGGCAGCGGCCAGGAAGGAACTGGCCGAACTCCAGGCCGCCACCCCCGACCTCGCCAGCTGGGAGAAGCGCAAGGCCACCGTGAAGGCCGGCATCCTGGCCGGTGCCGGGCTCACCACCCTCCCGGAACGCACGCCCCTCAACCCGCGCTTCAACAAGAAACGCGTCTACAAAGGCTACCAGGCCGAGAACGTCGCGATTGAAAGCTCCCCCGGCTTCTACGTCACCGGCACCCTTTACCGTCCCACCGGATTCAAGGGAACGCTGGCCGGGATTCTCTGTCCGCACGGTCACGGAGGTCGCTTCCGGGAATCGCGCCAGATCCGCTGCGCGGTCCTCGCCAGGATGGGCGCCGCGGTCTTCCAGTATGACATGATGGGCTACGGCGATTCCAGGGAAGTTGGCTGGGACCATGGACGCACTCCCGAGATCCTGCGCCTGCAGACCTGGAACAGCATGCGGGCTCTCGACTTCCTTCTCACCCTGCCCGACATCGATTCCAAGCGTATCGGAATGACCGGATGTTCCGGAGGGGGCACCCAGACCTTCATCCTCTCCGCCCTCGACGAGCGCGTGGCGGTCACCATTCCGGTCTGCCAGGTTTCAGCCCACTTCTTCGGCGGCTGCAATTGCGAAAGCGGAATGCCCATTCACTGGAGCAGGACGCACAAGACCAACAATGTCGAGATCGCCGCCCTGGCCGCCCCCCGCCCGCAACTTCTCATTTCCAACGGCAGTGACTGGACCCTCAACACCCCCGCCGTCGAGTTCCCCTTCGTCCAGCACATCTACAAACTCCATGGCGCCCGGGACAAGGTCTCCAATGCCCATTTCCCCGACGAGAAACACGACTACGGACTCTCCAAGCGCATGGCCGCCTACCCCTTCCTTGCCGAACACCTCCAACTCGATCTGAAGGGTGTGACCGGCAAGGAGGGCAGGATCGACGAGTCCTTCGTGGTGGCCGAAACACAGGACCAGATGATGGTCTTCAACGGCAAGTATCCCGCCAACGCAGTCAAACCCAACACCCCGCTACCGTAAGACATCCCGTCACGCGTTCAGATTGCCTGCCCACTCCGGGCTTGAACCGCTCTCCCCGAGTTCCTTGACTCACGAATCATGAAACTTCGCCTCCTCTGCCCCTTCATCATCCTCGCCGGGTTCTCCCCCCTCTGTCTTGCCGAGTGGGAGTTCTTTGCCATGGACACCGGGACCCGTGACAGCCAGACCCGGTCCTACGACCAGCAGGCTGCTCTGGTGAAGGAACTGGGCTTCTCCGGTATCGGCTACACCGGGGCAAACAACATCCCCGGGATGCTGGCCGCCACCGGCAAGCACAAGATCAGGTTCGCCCCGCTCTACAATGGCATCGAAGTCCGCAGCAACGGCGTCACGAACAACGCGAACCTGGAAAAGGCCATCAGCCAGCTGAAAGGGCGCAAGGCCATCGTGTGGCTCTACGTCGGGGGGCGACGGCCCGCTGATCCTTCCGGCACCGACGCGCCGGTGGTGGCAAAGTTGCAGGAGCTGGCGGACCTCGCCGAAAAATCGAGCGTTCGCCTCGCGCTCTACCCCCATGCCGGCGCCTATGCCGACCGCGTCCAGGACTGCGTCCGACTGGTCAAGGCCGCCGATCGCCGGAACCTGGGCGTCACCTTCAATCTCTGCCACTTTCTCAAGGTTGACGGCAGGGATCTCGACAAGCGCCTTGAGGAAGCCGCTCCGCACCTCTTCGTGGTCACCATCAACGGCGCCGACAAGGACGGCACGGGATGGAATACCCTCATCCAGCCACTCGATACCGGCACCTACGATGTCCTGCCGGTCCTCAGGAAACTGAAATCCCTGAAGTGGGATGGCCTGGTTGGCCTCCAGCACTACGGCATCCGCGGCAGTGCCCGCGACAATCTGGGTCGATCAATGAAGGGCTGGAAAACGTTGCTGGAGCGACTGGGGGCCGAATAACGGAGCGGAGGAGTCCGTCGTTCGTCATGGCCCTGCGGGCATGATGGTGCTTCCGGATGATCAACCGAGGCTTGACCCGACTACCAACCGGGCGAAACCTGCCGGAATGCAGTCCTCTGATTTTACCCGGCCCGGTAGCTCTCCCCGCAGTCCCCGCGAAACGCTGGGGGGCTATGTTATTGCCGCCCGCACCCTCGACAAGTGCCGGGCAGCCATTGCCGGCACCCTCGGGGAATACAAGTTCGACTGTCCCCTCGACAACTTCTTCTTCGATTTCACCGGTCTGACCGCGGAAGCCTTCCGGGAGTTCGTGTCCACCGGCGCTGAGGACGAGGCGGTAGCGACCTGGATCGAGGAACATGCCAGCAGGAGCGAACGCCACGAGATCATCCAGTGGAACAACGACATGCGTGGCAAGCGGATCTGCGAACTGCCCATCGAGCTCCAGGAATTTCTCGAAGGCTACATCCCGCAATTCATCCCCGGGAACCGGCCCGTCTACGTCTGGTTCGACGTCTACGATCTCGAGGAGGGCCGATCCTGAAACCGTGATGCAGGAGTCCACCCGTATCACGGACATCCCGCTTGCCGCAGGCGGATCTCATGACGACCCGGGACCCCGGCAGCTTGCATGGGCGGTGGCGCTTCGGTTGCTGCTCGCCCCCGGCTTCACCTCCATTCCGGTGTTCGCAGACGGGAATGAAGCCCCCCACTGGGCCTACCAACCGCCCCGGCAGGAGGCCTTGCCCGAAGGACGCCACCCCATCGACCACTACGTTCGCCTGCGCCTGCGGCAGGAAGGCCTGACCCCCTCTCCCCCCGCCCCCCGGCACACCCTCATCCGCCGACTCAGTTTTGACCTGCGTGGCCTGCCCCCCACTCCTGAAGAGGTCCGAGGCTTCCTCGCTGATGACTCTTCCGATGCCTGGACCACTCTGGTGGAACGCTTTCTGGCCTCGTCCCACTTCGGAGAACGCCTGGGGCAGAACTGGCTCGACCTGGCCCGCTATGCCGACACCTCGGGCTACGCTGCCGACCGTAGCCGCAACATGTGGGTCTATCGCGACTGGGTCATCCAGGCCATCAACAACAACAAGCGCTTCGACCAGTTCACCATCGAACAGATCGCGGGAGACCTCCTTCCCGATGGCGGACCTGCTGAAAAGGTCGCCACCGGCTTTCACCGCAACGCCATGCAGGCCAAGGGCAACAACCCGCGCAAGGAGGAATTCCGGGTCAAGACAGTGGTCGACCGCCTCAAGACCACGGGCCGGACATGGCTGGGTCTGACCCTGGAATGTGCCGAGTGCCACGACCACACACACGACCCCGTCAGCCAGAAGGAATACTACCAGCTCTTCGCCATCTTCAACAATGTGCCCCACCTTGGGAAAGGCTACGACACGCACGGTCCCCTGATGGACTTCGTCCCTCATGATGACAACGAGCGGCGCAGGGTGCTCGAAGACAGGATCACCGCCCTTCGAAAGGCCATGCCCAGGGCGAGCTCCCCCGACGATCCGACCCTGCTGGGGACCTGGGCGAAGGGCCATGTGGAGAAAGACCCGGAAAAGTTCGCCCCCACCGGCGATCTCACCATCACGGCCGTGATCAGGACGAGGGAGAAGGTGGCGGATATCGCCTCCAAGTACGACTGGAAGAGCAAGACCCGCAGCTTCGTCTTCGGGATTGGCGGGGAGGCTGACAAGAACAGTCGTCCCGGTCATCTCTTCGCCTGGATTTCCTCCACCAACGAACCATGGAATGGCGCTGTAATTCACAGCAGCATGCCCGTCAACGACGACAGGGAACATCATGTCGCCCTCGTCTTCCAGGCAGGAAAATCCATGAAGCTCTTCGTGGACGGGGTGGAGGACAAGGCCGCCACGATCACCGGAAATGTTCCCGATGGAATCTCGGTGAGCGCGCGGCCCCTCGCCATCGGGGCCGGCTACACGAACTCGAAAACTCCCAACGCTTTTCACTTCCAGGGCGAACTCCGCCAGGTCCGTCTCTACGCCAGGGCTCTCCCTGACCCGGGCCAGATCGGCACGCCGGGAGCCGAAATCCAGACGCTGCAGGGCGAACTCGCTTCCCTGCGTCGGAAACCCGTCAGGATCCATGTCATGGACGAACTCCCTGCCCCCCGGCAAACACACGTCCACATCCGGGGGAACTTCAAGGACAGGGGTGAACGGGTCCATCCTGCCGTACCGGCCGTCCTCCCCGCTCTCCCGCAGGGAGAGAAGGCCAATCGACTCGATTTCGCGAGGTGGCTCGTGCAGCCGAACCATCCCCTCACTTCCCGGGTGGCGGTCAACTACCTCTGGCAACACTTCTTCGGCACCGGCCTGGTGGCCACCCCGGCCGACTTTGGCACGATGGGTGAGCCTCCGTCCCATCCCGGGCTCCTTGACTGGCTGGCAGTGGAATTCGTGGAGCACAGGTGGAACCGCAAGGACCTCGTTCGCCTGATTGTGAATTCCGAGACTTATCGGCAGTCGTCGATCCAGAGCCCCCGGCATCGAAAGCGCGATCCCGGCAACCGATTGCTATCCCGGATGTCCCGGTCCCGGCACCCCGCCGAACAGATCCGCGACAACGCTCTGGCAGTGAGCGGGCTGCTCGTGCCCACCATCGGTGGCCCCCCGGTCTTCCCCACCCAGCCCAAGGGCCTCTACGAGGAAACCGGCCAGAACGAACCCGGCAATTCCAACTTCACCTGGCAGGATTCCACTGGCGATGGCCGCTACCGCAAGTCGATCTATACCTACTGGAAACGCATGCTGATCCACCCCTCGCTGGGCACCTTCGACGCCCCACCCCGGCAGGTCTGCGTGGCCAGACGCCCAGTCACCAACACTCCTCGCCAGGCCCTCGTCACCCTGAACGATCCCATTTTCCACGAATGCGCGCAGGCCTTCGCCCGGCGCATCACCGGGAAGCATCCCGGGGCCGAAGCACGTCTCGAATTCGCTTTCCAGCAGTGCCTGAGCCGCGCGCCCGACCATGAGGAGCAAGAGAGATTCCTCGGATTCACGGACCGCGGAGGAGATGAAGCCTGGGTTTCGGTCGCCACCGTCCTGCTCAACCTCGACGAAACCCTCACTCGCGAATAACCATGGACTCTCTCGGTCACCACATCACCCGGCGCCAGCTTCTCGGCCGGGCGCCCCTCGCCCTTGGGTCGGTGGCCCTGGGTTCGCTGTGCCGGGCGGAACAGGGAGTTCCCGACGGACTCCGTCATTTTGCTCCCCGGGCCCGGCGGGTGATTTACCTCTTCATGTCGGGCGGACCCTCCCACGTGGACACCTTCGATCCCAAACCCGCTCTCTCCGAGCGCCACGGGCAGGAAATGCCTCCCGAACTCATCAGGAACCACGAGTTCGCCATGATCAAGGAGGCCCGTCCCAAGGTAAAAGGTTCTCCCTGGGACTTCCGGCCCCGGGGCCAGAGCGGGATCGAGGTCTCCGATCTCTTCCCGCACGTGGGCAGGGTCATCGATGAGATCGCGGTGATCCGGTCACTCCACACCGACACCTTCAATCACGATCCCGCGGTCATGTTCATGAACACGGGCAGCGTGCGTTTCGGGCGGCCCGCGATGGGGTCCTGGCTCTCCTACGGACTGGGGTCTGAGAACAGCGACCTCCCCTCCTTCATCGTGCTGGTCTCCGGACAGAACCGCCAACCGCTCCTCGACAGCTACTGGGGGGCGGGCTTCCTTCCCTCCCGGCACCAGGGAACGACCTTCCGCACTTCCGGGGAAGCCGTTCTCCATATCACGAACCCCCCGGGAGTAAGCCGCACCGAGCGCCGCCGGCAGCTCGACCTTCTCAGGTGGATGAACCAGCGCCGTCACACTGCGGTCAACGACCCCGAGATTTCCGCCCGGATCGCCCAGTACGAACTGGCTTACCGAATGCAGGTCGCCGTCCCGGAGCTCACTGACATTTCGAATGAGCCGGAATCCGTCCGTCGATTCTACGGTGCCGAACCCGGCAAGGCCTCCTTCGCCAACAACTGTCTCCTCGCCCGTAAACTGGCTGAGCACGGGGTGCGCTTCATCCAGCTCTACGACAAGGGCTGGGACTCCCACGGTTCCATCAGGAAGGAGCACACTGCACGCTGCCAGTCCGTCGACCGTGCCATTGCCGCCCTGCTCACGGACCTGCGCCAGCGTGGCCTGCTGGACGACACCCTCGTCATCTGGGGTGGCGAATTCGGCCGCACCCCCATGTCCCAGGGCAGGGGCGAAGGATCAGGACGCGACCATCACCCGCACGGCTTCACGATGTGGTTGGCAGGCGGGGGGATTCGGCCGGGCATCGTCCACGGAGCGACCGACGATTTCGGCTACTTCGCCCAGAAGGACAAGGTGCACGTCCACGACCTCCACGCCACGCTGCTGCACTGCCTCGGATTGCACCACGAGGATTTCACCTTCCCCCATCAGGGCCGTGACTTCCGGCTTACCGATGTGTTCGGCAAGGTCGTGCGAGCCCTGCTCCTGTAAGTCAACCCCTCCCAGATCCCTCGAGTTTGATTGCCCCCGCCTGTCCGCTCAAGCAGAACGGACTTCCCTCTTATTCATCAGAATACTCTGAAACCCTTAAAACAAATAGCTTGTAGAATGCCCCGTCCAACCTATCAAAGCTTCTGACCCATGAGCAAGAAGCCAACAGCCAA
>DLRK01000196.1:12699-12931 GCA_002501065.1 Akkermansiaceae bacterium UBA7890 | reverse complement strand
AAGTCAGCACCCAAGCGCAAGTCAACAGGCAAGCGCTACAGCAAGACCGAACGGAATAAGATTATTAGTCATGTGAAAGATGTGAACGGAACCCGGGGCCGGGGCGGCGTCGCCTCCGCCGTAAGGAAGTTCGGCGTGTCGGCTCTCACCATCAACAAATGGCTGCAGGCTGCTGAGCCAGGCGCTGTTTCCAAACGCCCAGGTCGCCCCCCAGGTCGCCCCGCAGGTCGCC
>DLRK01000196.1:4810-12316 GCA_002501065.1 Akkermansiaceae bacterium UBA7890 | reverse complement strand
CCAGGTCGCCCCGCAGGTCGCCCCAAATCGGACACCGCGAATACGCTGAAACGCCTTGCGGACCTTGACGGGCAGATCACCAAGAACGAGACCGAGCTCATTTCTCTACGCAAGGAATTCAAGCGCCTCAAGGAACTCCTCTGATCCCCGGACAGGGATCAGAACTCGATGAGCCTGCCGCCGTTCTGCGCGGACTCAAGGCAGGCGTCCAGGATCGCCTGGGTCTTGAGGGACGCCTCCGCCCAGAAGGAATCCGGTGTTCCGCCCAGGGCGAGGTCCGCGAAGTTGCGGAAGAGCTTGGTCTCCTGGGCGCTGGGATCATTCCCACCCGGTTCCGAAACGCACTCGCGCCGGAGATGCTTCTCCATGGTGAACTTGCAGCCCTCGATCACAAACCGGGCATTGTTGACCTGAAAGTCGAGTTCGCCGTCCGGATAAGGCAGGACCAGGTCGTCGAGGCGGATGTTTCCCCTGTCGCCACTCACGTGCAACCACTGCTGGTGGTTGGTGAGGAAGGAATTGTAGAAGGTGGCTGAAATGCCGTTTTCAAAGAAGAGTTCCGCACTCAATTCGGTGGGAACCTGGTCCGGACTGTCGGCCCGCGAAGCGGACGAGAGCATGGTGGCCCGGAGGGATTTCGGCATCTCGTAGTTCATCACGAAAAGGGTGGCCCGGATGGTGTACCAGCCGAGGTCGCCCAGGCAGCCTGCGGGCTCCAGGTCGCTACTGAGCCGGATGTTCCCGGCCAGGAATTCGGGTGGGGCACAAAAGCTGAAGGCCGAGGCAATGCGCGTGATCCTGCCCACGTTGGCGGGATCATCGAGAGCAGCCCGCAGTTTCGGCATGCGGTCGCTGTGCATGTACATGATCCCGTCCATGAACTGCACGTTGTTGGACGCACAGGCGTCGGTCATCTCCACGAGATCCGCATGACTGACCGCACAGGGCTTCTCGCACATCACGTGCCTGCCTGCGTTGGCCGCCTTGATGACCCATTCCTTGCGCAGGCCGGTGGGAAGCGGAATGTAGACCGCATCCACGTCATCCGCGGTCACGATCTCATCATAGCTCCCGATCGCCCGCGGCGCGTCATCGAAAGGCACCTCGGCCTGGCACTCATCGATGAACTGCTGGGCCTTGGCCGCCTCGCGGCTCGCCACCGCTGTGATGGTTCCATTTCCGGAGTTCCTGATCGCCTCCCAGTTCTTCCGCGCAATCCCTGCCGTGCTCAGGATGCCCCAACGCAATGTTTCTGCCATGGGCGGGGATTTAGAGCCCGTGACGGTGCTTGGCAAGCTCGCCCTTCCGAGCGACAGGAACGGGAACCAAGCCGGATGACCGGATCCAGAGATCCCTCACCGGAGCGCTGCTCTCCTCGCCCATGGCAAACACAACGGGAAATCGCAGAAATCGATGGCACGGCAGGTTGCCCAGACAAAAGGGCCCGCTTATCAACCGGCAAACGGGCCCCTTGAAAGATTCAGGTTCCTCTTGCCCTGGAAAGGCCCTGGGCGATGCGGCAATGGCCTCGGACAATCTACCGGTTCGTCATTCCTTCCCGGCCTTCGGGGTGTCAGGACCATCGACAGGAAGTTCCGGTTTCCTTGAGAGGAGTCGTCCTGCGCTGATACGAAGTTGTGCAAGAGGAGCAGACAGGATCCGATGATCCTCGCAGGAACGCTACTTTTTCGCCTCTTCCAGGTAGCCCTGCAGCGTCTGGACCATCTTCTGATGCTCCCCCGCTACATTACGCTTCTCCCCGGGATCACTCTTCAGGTCATAGAGTTCCGCAGGCTTCACCGGATCCGTCCGTACCAGTTTCCACTTCCCTGCACGCAGGGCCTCCTTCCTGCCATACTTCCAGTAGAGGTAATCGTGACTCCTCTGTTCCATGCCCCTGAGGGCGTTCACAAAGGAGATCCCGTCGAGACCTGCCGGAACTTTCGCCCCGGCCAGTTCGCAGGCCGTGGGGAGGAAGTCCCAGAAGGCCAGCGCTTCGGAGCAGGTTGTCCCGGCCTCCACCACCCCGGGCCACCACGCGATGGTGGGAACCCGGATCCCCCCCTCGTAGAGGTCGCGCTTGAAACCGCGCAGGGACCCGTTGGCATCAAAGACCTCGTG
Source organism: Akkermansiaceae bacterium UBA7890 (assembly GCA_002501065.1). Lineage (GTDB taxonomy): Bacteria > Verrucomicrobiota > Verrucomicrobiia > Verrucomicrobiales > Akkermansiaceae > Roseibacillus_B. The sequence goes on along the minus strand of DLRK01000196.1, from coordinate 10,195 downwards.
CCGGTGCCCACCCTCCGAATGAGGCCCGTTATCGGAAGTAAAGACCACCAGGGTCCTGCGATCGAGTTTGAGTTCACGCAGGAGATCCACCAGACGGCCCACGTCCCGATCCATCCAGCTGACCATCGCAGCCTGACCCTTGCTCGTGTTCACCCAGTCCTGCTCCTTGTAGGCCCCGTAGTCCGGCACCTCCATTCCGTCACCATGAACGCGGCCACCCTCGTTATTTGCATGGGGAATGGTCCAGTGCACGTGCAGGAGAAAGGGCTGAGACCTGCTCTCCCTGACAAAGGCGAAGGCCTCCTCCGTCATGACCGGGTGGGACCAGGTCACTTTCCTGGAAGCCACCCGTCCGCGCGCCTTGGGATGGTCGGAAAGCACGTTCCCGGGGAGCGGATACTTCTGCCCGTTCCGCCACAGGTGGGTCGGATAGTAATTATGAGCCTGGCCCTGGTCCAGGTAGCCCATCCAGAAATCGAAGCCGTTCTTCAATGGGAATCCGCTGGTCTCCACTCCCCCCATGGCCCACTTGCCGACACCCCCGGTCCGGTAACCCGCACCCTTGAGCAGCTCCGCCACCGTGATGTCCCCAGGCCTGAAGTGATAACTCGCATTGGAGGAAATGGGGGTGTGGCCCATGTGCTGGCCTGTCCAGAGCGAGAGCCGGGAAGGACGGCAGACCGTGCAGCCCGCATAAAAATCGGTGAAGCGCATCCCTTCCTTGGCCAGCTGATCGAGCCGCGGGGTTGCAATCGTCTTCTGCCCGAAGCATCCCAGATCCCCGTATCCCAGGTCATCACACATGATCCAGATGATATTCGGCCTGGAGGGCAGGTCCCCGGCGATGACGGGGCCGTGGTGGATGAGAACCAGGAAGGCAAACAGGCAGCGGGACATGGGACCCGAAGTAATCATCCCTGACGCCGGGAGACAAGGGCTCGTCTCCCGGCCTTCAGACCGTGGGAAATATCACCCGGCCAGGAGACCGGCAGGCTCCACTCCCGGATCCTCGCATCGCCGGCGCTACTGTATCGGCGAATAATCGACCGGATTCAGGAAAACCTTATGCGGGGCTTTGGCGAGAATCCTGCCATCTTTCTCTGAAGCCGCCCGGGCCTTTTTCCAAGCCGGATCCCCAGCAAAGCCTTTCCAGTTTTTGCCCGCCTGCTCGAGATTCCCCTCGGTTCCAAGCCTGTCGCCGGACTGTTTCTTGTTCATGTGGGAAATAATATAGATCAGCGTGTTGGATTTACCCTTGTTGGCATCCATCGGTGTCCAGTAAGCGACATTGGTCATGTCATGATTCTCAAAGATCTTGCAGGTATGATCGCGGAAGCGCGCGTGCAGATTATTCAACCGATCAGGAGCCGTGGTGTAGGTGCGCAGCTCGAATACACGCAGGCCCTTGGTTATAACAGATTTCACGGCAGGCGAGTAATCAGTCGCACTCATGAAAGTGCTGTCGATCTTGGCCACCAAGGCCCCATCTCTGGTGGATGCCTTATATGCCTTTTTCCAGTCCGGATCATTGAGAAACGCCTTCCACGACTTGGTATGCGCGGCACGGTTGGGTGAGCTGATCACATAGATTAATCGCTTATCAGATTTATCGGCCGGCACCCAGTAGCCTACGTTGGTAAGGCCATGTTTTTCAAACAGCTTGCAGGTGTGATTGCGGAATCGGGCATTGAGCGCATCCAGTTTGCCTTCATTGGCAGAGTAAATGCGCAATTCATACACGCGGCTCCCCTTTTCGTTCTTGTTGCCCTCATCAGCGTGAAGGTTCGTCGAGGTGAAAAGGAACAGAAGGGTCAAAAGGGCCAGGGTGTTCTTCATGGTAGTCGGAATCTCAGTTACTCCACGAGTGCTAGCCCCAAGGAGCAGGGGTCGCAATATTTCCTCGTGAAAACCCCAGCAAGACCAGGGTGAAAACACAATCGGTGGACATCTCTACCGCGCAGGGAATCCGCATGACCCTAGGGATTCAGGGCCCGCACCAAGCTGATCACTCGTCCCGCGGCTCCCCTGTGCTCCCGTCACCCGATCAGCCATTTATTGTTTCAGAGAGGCAAACTATCCATCGAACTAAAGACGTAACTTCAATGTTGACGGACCCTCCTCTCACATCAGAAGCTGTCACCAAGCTGCCCTTGCAGCAAAAGATTCAGGTAAGAAACCCAATTTTCATAGGCAACCCAACAGAGGGGGGAGAACTTCGGTTCTCCCCCTTCTCTTTTAAAGATGCAGGTGGGGACAGGACTTCCTCCCGGGCCGTGGACCGGCGGAGCGGAGGCAACCGGCTGGAGCAGTCCCGTCTCAGGGTTTCTTTGCCTTCGTCCCTCCGCGCACTCCAAAGAAACTGCGACCCCGCGCAAGATGTCCACTGCCTCGCGTGGTATTGCCGGCGAGAGCACTGTTGCGATTGGAAGATTCTTCACCCCGGGAACGGTTGGCCCGTTGCCGCTGGGCGCTCGCACTACCGGTGACGGGAGCCGACTCGCGCAGAACCACGCGCTTGGAACTCTCTCCCTGTCCTGGACTGGCTACCACCGGAATACGGCTCAGGCCGGTACTCAGGGGAGAGGGGGCATCCCCGCGATCGGGATGAAGGACAGTTCCCGGTCCGGGGAGAGGAAAGGGAACGATGATATCAGCGGAAATAAGAGCACCCTCCTCATTCGTAAGTGTTCCGTTCGCATCCACCCGCATCATCACCACGCCACCCAGTCCGTCGGCCTCTAGAATACCGTTATTCTTGATATCGCTCTCGGCCACGATCTCGACCATGCGCTCGGCACGGACCGTCTGGGAATTGATCACGTTTCCGTTGGCTCTTCCAGGCAGGCCCTCAATCCGGGAGGTGCCGGCAGGAACATCCTGCGGCAGGAGCCTGAAGTTCTGGCCACCGAAGATCCGGATCGAACCGGCAGGCGCCAGAATCTCACTCCCGGTGTCCCCACCCCCGATAATGACGGCAGGGCCACCAAGCACCACGTCACCGGAGGTTGCGATCACCTTTCCTCCCAGGACATTGAGTCGACTGCTGACGGAGGCGTCCCTGAAGTCCGCGGACTGTCCATCGAGCAACTGCATCTCGGCCAGCGAATCCAGATTGTGGGTCACGATGGTGACCGTGCCCGCCTCCACCGTTCCAAAGATGTTTAATCCGGTATTGGGATGAGTGATAATCAGGTTGCCATTCGGAAAGGAGAGCGTGCCACCGAGAACCGCTTCCTGACGTCCCCCCTGCTCCACCCGGTTGAGAACCGTGGGGGCGGAATCGGGCGAACCAAGCCACTCGAAGGTCAGGCTGCTGCCAGGATCCTCAAGCGCAAGATGGTCCCAGCGAATGATGCTGGCGTCATCGAGCTGGATGAGGGTCTGCCCCCCGGTCGCTTCATTGTAGAAACAGGAGGCCGCCCCTGAGATCAATGTTGGGTTGCCCGGATGCTGATGGTTGCATAGGGGGGTTTGGCCCGTGGCGGTGCCCAGCGAGCCCGCGAACGCGCCAGCAACGGCAATTAATCTGAGGGAACGGCCTCCTGACCACATATGAAGCACGATACCCCAACCGGACAGGGCAGGAAGCGATTTTCATTTTTTTTGCCCGGGATCCCGGAAGCACGGATGATCGGTCTCCCGGAAACGGTCCTTGCTTTAGGGGAGTTGGACATTGTTTGCTAGGGGCGTCCCTTGGGGGGACTTACTATGAATCGCTCCGGTGAGCCTGATCCTGAGTTCTTCGAGAAACTCTGGCGCGCGACTTATCGCCGGGCCAAGAGGCCGGTCGAGGGTGTCCTTATCCCCGACGAAGCCGCAGGGGCACTGGCAAGCGAGATCTTCGAGAACCTCCTTGACCGCTACAAGCTACGTCCCCCCGACGCCGAATTTTCGGCCGAGGCCCTGGAGGGCGCCCACGACCACGCCCGCCACAACGTGGCAACTGATCGCACCGCGCAGTCCGATCCGCAGATCTGTCACGATCCGGAGGACGAGCGCTATGAGAAGAATCTCGACCTCAATCGCCTGCAAAAAAAGGAAGGAGGAGGCTTTTCTGACCGTGAATGGAACGGGCTCGACCCCATCCTGCGACCCTTCGGATTCCACCTTCTCCTCCGAAAGGGACTGGGCAACCAGGACGCGGAGGACGTCTACCTGGAAACCTTCGCGGAACTTGCCCGCGAGCGGGCCAAGGACGGCAAGGCTCCCGTCGAGGCCATCGTGGTCTTTGAGGAAGTCATCCCCCTCTTTTCCAAGATGATCCAGTTCCGGGCCATCGACTGGCGCCGAAAACAGGGGGCTCTGAAGAATCAGCCCAATACCCAGAGCTCCTTTGAGGACCTCACCGAGCGGGAAGAAGGGGCCATGCAGTTCGAGGACGAGAGCGCCGATCCGGACCGGGGCCTGGGACAGCTCAGTTTCGACGAAATCTACCGGCAGTGTGGAGAGGTTCTCAACGAGTGCCAATGGCACCTCATTTTCACTGTTTACGTCGCCCAGAGCGCCACCATGGGTGAACTCTGCGAAGACCCGGAAATCCTTGAACAACTGGGCCTTGATCCTGATCACTCGATCTCCAAGAAACGCCGAATTCTCAATGAAGCGCTGGAAGAAGCCCTCGGAAAGCTGCAAAAATGCCTGTTAAGTTGAAAATGACCGGATTCCCGTGCGGTTGGAGGGACACAGGACGATGAAAACTGAACCTTCCGACAAGCACGAAGGACTGAAGGCCCTTCTGGCCCAGAGCTTCCGCTCTGAGGAGGCCGATGATGTGCCTTCCCTGCCCGAGGACCTCCGCGACCGCATCCGGAGCCAGTATGGAAAGGATCTCGCCCCCGCCCCCACTCCCACGGAGGAACGCAGTGAATCCATCTTCACCAGGATTTCACGGCTCTTCGCGCAACCGCAATTCAGTGGATCTCTCGCTGCCGTTGCGCTGATCGCGGTAGCCGCCTTCCTCCTCATGCCGGACCGCACCGATCCGCCCAATGGCGGCATGCGGGGCAACGATCAGGAAGTCCCTGCCAACCCGACTGCAACCATCATTCTTTACGGTTTCGAACCCGCAGCTGCGGATACGATCAAGGCGGTCCTCGATCCCGCGGTGGCCTCCATCAGGCAGGACATCAGCGGCGAACCCGCCGCGGAAGGGATCACCATCATTATCGACGGCAAGGCAGGCAAGATCGAGGGCTACGCCAATCCCGATGCCGAAGCCACCACCGTGCAGCTTCCCGACAACGAGTTTGAAGTGGGCAAGGCCGTCAGCGAACTGCTCAAACAGCTCAGCAGAGAATAGGCCCGAGAAAAATTTCCAGAGTAGGTTCTTATCGTCCAAGAACAAGGCGCGCGCGGGAGACCGCGCGCGTTTTGCGTAGCAGGGAG
>DLRK01000196.1:0-4474 GCA_002501065.1 Akkermansiaceae bacterium UBA7890 | reverse complement strand
GGCCATGATCACGACTGCGAGAGAAATCCCTGCTCGTCCACTGACCAGTCCGGCAATTCGATGGCCCCGGGAAGCATCTCCCCGCTCACTTCCACTCCCTCCTCGCTCCTGCGCGCCACGAATCCGGGGAGCAGACGTCCCCAGGCATTCTCCTTCCAACCCGGGTGGGCCTCATCACCCTTGAGGATGATGGGATCGGGTGGCATCGAGAAACTGAGCACCCGGTCCGCTGTTTCATAAGCCGCGAAGATGCCGCGCCCGGCATCCTCAGACTGCTGCGGCCCGCCCCCGAACTGGTAGAGCACCATGGACTGGTCCTCCGCTTGCGCCTCCTGCAGGACCTCGCGCATCCGGGGCGTCCCGACCAGGTCACGCAGGGCGATCTTTTCCCCGCGCAGGGCCCCCAGTTCCGAAGGTCCGTCCTCCGGCCCGAGAACAACGGCCTCGGTGCGGGTAAGAACCGGCAGGAGCAGGCCCCAGACCCGGCGCACCGCCGGTGAGGCTGAGGCATCGAGAGTCACCGCCGCCTTCCCATCCCCGAGGTTGTGGAGATCCATCAGCTGGTGGGCATTGATCAACAGGCCGCGCCATTCCCGCTCGCTCAATTCGTCCAGCATAAGCCAATCCTCCAGCCACTGCTGCGCGCCGGGATGGCCCGCCGCCACGCGGACGGGATCTCCTCCCTGATCGAGGAGGTTCAGCACCTCCCCCCAACTGCAGGAGCAGACCTGTCCCCCGTGCATCCAGAGGAGGGCCTGATTCCCGGGCTTGCTCTGCTGAAGGAGAAACTCCTTCACCTTCCCGGCGGACTCGCGCCGCCGGGCAAAGACCTCTCCCGCCAGACTGTTGAGCTCCCGCCTGACATCACCAGCCTGATAGTCCTGCCCGGACCGTGCCTCCCCGAAGGCCACCCGCACCCCGAAGGGAATGGCCCGTGGCATCTTCCAGAAATACCTTCCGCGCTCGGCGGAGAAAATGGATTTCCAGAGCCCATCGAGGTAGACCGGCTGCACGAGGCAGTCCGCCTTGCGGGCGATCAGTTCGAAGCCGCGCTTGAATTCACCCATGAATCCGCTGCGGGATAATTCCCCCTCCGGGAAAATGCAGACCACGTTGCCCCCCCTCACGGACTCGGCTGCAACCTTGATGGCATCCTTGGCGCGCGCAGAGGAGATCGGGACAGTATCGAAGAGCCTGGCAATCTTCCCGACCAGGGGCTTATCGAAATAGTGGCTCACCATCAGGAATCGAACCGGCCGGGGGCTGGTGGCAGTGAGAACCAGGGCGTCGAGGTAGCTGATATGGTTCGGGGTCAGGAGAACTCCCCCCTTCTCCGGCATCCTTTCGGGGTGGATGGCCTCGATGCGGTAAAAGGCGCGCAGGGCACTGAAGACAAGCATCTTCACGAAGGCACGCGGAAGAAGCCGCATGACATACCAGGTCGCCGCAATGGACACCAGGGCCAGGAGAAGGAACTGGATGTGGGTCTCCAAACCCACCTTCATCATCACGAACTGGAGGATCACCGCCCCAGCCATCGCGAGACAGTTGAGAAGAGCGGAGCCGGCCAGGATGTTACCCCGTTGATCCGGATCGCACTGGTCCTGCAGGAAGGCATTGATCGGAACGAAGAAAAAGGCAGCGCCCAGCCCCGCAAAGGCGAGAACGGTATAGAAAAACCAGGACTCCGGGGTGGCCAGGATGATCAGAAGGCTGGCCACCGTCATGATGATCCCCCCAAGCGGGTTGAGCCCCAGTTCGATGTGACGCTTGTTGATGATGGCACCAAAAACGCTGCCGATCCCGATCCCGCCACTGGCCGCCAGCATCATGTAGGACGTTGCCCGGCCGAAATTCGGATGCCCGTCGGGATAAAGCTCCCCCGCAATCTGCAGGGTGATGAACTGCACCACGGCCCCGAAGGCCCAGAAATAGGCGATGCCAAGGGCACTGAGCCGAAGCGGTTTCGACTTCAGGAGCTGGCCCAGCTGTTGAAAGTGAGACACTGCCAACGCCGCGTGGAAGGGCTTCTTCGCCTGGGCAGGCATCACCTGAATCGAATACGCCATGGCCAGGGTCACCATCGCCCCGAGGCAGATCAGAACCATCGGGACAAGGCCTGCGTCCCAACCGCTTTCCGAAGATTCCAGGCGAGCCGAAAACCAGATGCCGATGAGGATCTGTCCCGCAAGGATCGCGAGGATGGTGAACATCTGCATGATGCCACTCGCAAATCCCAGGCGCGTGGATCCGACCAGCTCCTTGATGATCCCATTCTTGGCCGGACTGAGAATCGTTGACTGCACCGCGAGAAAAAAGAAGCAGGCCACCGCAAGAGGAAGGAACTGCATCTTGAAGGAGCAGAGAACGACCGCGAAAACCATCAACTGCATCCACGCCGCAAGACGAATGACGCGGGTCTTGGAAAACGTATCCGAGGCCCAGCCTGCGATCGGCGCAAACAGGATGAAGGGAAGAAGAATGAGCATCCCGAGCACGTGGGGCAGCCAAGCTCCCCACCCTGCGCCAGCCACTGCGGCAACCCACACTCCCAGGGGCACGAGAGTGAACTGAAGGGCCTTGTCGTTGAAGGCATTCTGGGCCTGCAGGCCCATCAGGCTCCAGAACGAGAACCAGTTCCGCCGGTCCGGCCCGTGGCCACCTGCCTCCACTTCCGTTTCCTGATCCGCCCCTGGCACGAAGAGAGTTCCTAGCTCAAGTGGCCTCTCACGGGAAATCGATTCTTCTATTTCAGAACATCGAGAGGAATGATGCCCCTCCCTTCCGGGCACGGATGCTCCATCCCTGCCCCTCGCAGGAGTAAAATCCCTGCTATTCCCCTTTGTTTTCTTCCCTGGCACCGGGACCCGGGCCGGAGGGCAGGAGAGGCGGACTTCCCGTCGACGCTGGTGGCTGTGACCCCGGAGCACCAGTCGGAGGAGCCATCCCCGGGAGATTGGCCGCCGGGGCCTGCACCCACTTGGGCGCCTTGGGACTCCGGTCCGCAAACCATCCCACCAGGCCCATTCCAATCAATCCCACTCCTCCCGCATGGAATAACGTCATGAAGGTCGCCATGAGGGCCACAATGGGCGTGAAGATAAGAAGGCCGATGATCATCCAGCTCGGCTTGATCTCGTACTGGTGCACTACCAGTCGAATCCGCGAGCGCGCCAGGGCCAGCCCGAAGGTGAGGTAACAGAAGGCCGCCGAAAGAGTGTTGAAGTGAAAGACCACTCCCGCATGCTTGGTCACCAGTGGGGAGTGCCCAACAAGGAATCCAGGTGCCCCAGCCACCGTGCCCAGGGAAAACAGCATGGATCCCATGAAGAGGATAAGGATGCCAATACGGGCCGGAATCCTGGTAAAGGAAGAGGATCCGATCGCCCCCGCGGCCATCATCCCGGAGAAAAGAACAACTGTGAGTGCCATCGCGATATTCCGCCAGACATCAAGTCCCCCGATAAGATAGCGCACGATGAGGTAGGGCAGGAGGGACGAGAAGGTGAGCAGGCAGAGACCCCAGAGCGCGAGAAATTTTCCGCGCACCACCTTCCAGCGAGAGAGAGGAGTCATGAGCAGAAGCTCGTGGTTGCCCTCTTCCAGTTCCTGTCCCATGAGGGCAAGTCCCCCCAGCGGCATGAACAAGAGGCAGACCGCTCCGGTCACCGCCCAGAAAACGCCCGAGAACATCTCCCCAGGAAGGAAGAGGAGCAGGTTGAGCACCCCGGCAACCTCGGTGAACTTCTCAACCTCCGGCATCTTGAATTCAGCCACCATGGCCACCACCGCCAGGACATGAATCCCGATGAAGGGATAAATGAACATGCCCCGCCGCAGGCCCTGGCGCAGTTCCTTCACTGTCATGGGCCCCAGCTTCTCCGGAAGATCCCGCGACTTGAAGAGGAACTCGGTCGACTCAGACACGGGATTAGTTAAATCCACAATTCGCAGGGCGCAATCTGGATTTGAGGCATGGACCGGAAGTCCGAGTCTGCCCCCGCCTTCCGTCCCGGGACGGTCCACTCCCCTGTAAGCCGGATTCTGTCCCCCTCGGCGGACCTTGCGACCCGCGTGGGGTGGCGATCATTTCTCTTCCATCCGCCTTACAGCGGATGGACCCCGCCGGAGCGGGGTGCGACTAATACCCGGGAATGCTGCGGGCGGGCAGCCCTTCCCCTGTTCTGTCTTGCACCACGCGGGGTTTGCCGTGCCTCCTCGGTTACCCTTGGAGCGGTGGGCTCTTACCCCACCATTTCACCCTTACCCTTTGCCGAAACTCGGGGCGGTATTCTTTCTGCTGCACTTTCCGTCCGGGTCGGCTTGCACCGGCCCGGCCCCCGCTTTCACGAGGCGCGCTGCCCTGTGGTGTCCGGACTTTCCTCGAGGTTCCCGCCGAAACGAAACCCCCGCGATCGCCCGGGGAGTGGACAGCCATCGTAAGCCGAAGGCTGGAAAGTCGGAAAGCTCAAAA
>DLRK01000083.1 GCA_002501065.1 Akkermansiaceae bacterium UBA7890 | reverse complement strand
CCCAGATCGAACTCGCTGCTCACCGCGACCTGCCTGGTGTTGAGTTCGATCCGCACTTCCTCAAAGGTCAGGCTTCCGGCCGGAACCACAAACACCGCGTTCAGGACACTCAGGACACCCAGCATCCCGGCATCATCAATCAGGAAGTCGCCTGCCCCACCAGTGACATTAGCAAAGGTCGTGGTGGAAGATGCAATACTGAGAGCAACATTGGAGGCCTTTACGCGCACTGTTCCATCCGACAACTGCGCGAAGGAGAAGCTCCCTTCGAGAGTTTGTCCGGCAAACTCCAGCCCCACCTCGGTCCCTGCCACCCGCAGATAGGGACCGGCCTGGAGTTCCAGGGCAAGGGGAGAACCATTCAGTTCGAAGATCTCGTTGACGGCCGCACCTGTGGTATTGAGCTGGAGCCTGAAACTGCCCGAAGAGCGGACTCCTCCCGGAATATCGAGGGCAATATCGCCATCAAGCTGACCAGCCACCCCTGTATTCTGGAAGAGGAAGGCTCCCGTCCCGTTCTCAAAACGCACGAAATCATCATTGGTGTCACCCAGGCGCAACACCACGCTGTCGACCGCTACCTTGACCTTGCCATCGTCGGTCTGCTCGAACGAAAAGTTCCCGGCGAGTTCCTGCCCTGAGACAAGAAGCGAGACTTCTGTCCCCTCCACCCTGACAAAAGGCCCGGACGGAAGGCTGATTGTCCGGGAACTCCCCATCAGATCGATGGTCTCACTGACGGTTTCTCCCGTGGTGTTGATTCGGACCCGGAATTCGCCCTCCGCCGAAAACTCGGACACATTCACGAACAGTTGCCCCCCTCCATCAAGGGCTGTCCCGGCCTCCGTGATGACCATTGCGCCGGATCCATTCTCAACACCCACCAGGGTCCGGGTCCCATCCCCGAGGGAGACGGTGAAATTGTCCACCTGGGCTACCACCCTCCCGTCGGCAGTCTCTTCAAACCCGAAATTCCCGGCCACTGCCTGCCCGAGGATCTCCAGCGAGACCCCTGTGCCGGTCACCTTGACGTAAGGACCAGCAGGCAGGTCGAGCTCCTGCGTAACATCCCCAAGAACAAGGATCTCGTTGACTGCCGCATCCGTCGTATTGATTTCGAGCGTAAAGGCGCCTGTCGCATTGACGTGCGGATCAGAAATCGTGAGCGACCCCCCGAGCGAAGCAGCGGCTCCCCTGGAGTTGAGAAGAATGGCTCCGGAGCTCTCTCCCTGCTCAAAGATCACCGCCTCGCTGGCTCCACCCAGAACTGCACGGGCCTCTGTGGTCTGAATGGTGACCCGTCCATCCGAGGTTTGTTCCAGGGAGAAGTTTCCACTCACTGTCTGCCCAGCCAGAGTGAGGAGTGGAACATTACCGGCATCTCCGCCTTCTCCGCGGATGCGGACATAGGGACCGGCCTCCAGGCTGAGGCTGCGACTCACCCCATCGATTTCCAGGTTTTCATCAAACGGCAACCCCGTGGTATTCACCTGGAAACTGAAGGTCCCCGAGGCGCTGACCTCGGGAATGTCGATCGCAAGAGTACCATGGGCAGAGGCTACCAGTCCCGAACCAAGAACGACAAAGTCGCCCGCCGCACCATCGAGAACAACAAATTCATCACCACTGGCACCGAGGGCAGCCCGTGCATCAGCGAGCCCGAAGTAGAGGGCCTCCTCATTATCAATCTCGATACGCCGCAGGAAGAGGTTGGATACAAGTGACTGCCCGAAAGCCTCCAGGTCGAGCTCCTGGCCAAAGATCCGGTAGAAGGGATCGGCACCCGGAGCAGCGACCTCTTCAGCGCTGAAGTTGACCCTCACCGGATCAGTCACCCCCGCGATGGCGAGAGTCTCATCAACCGGCCGGTCGAACATGTTGACCCGGACCGTGACGTTCCCACCCAGAGTCAGGTCATTGATCCCGATCACCTGTGCCACACCCGTGGCTGTCACGGCATAATTCGATCCCTGCCTGATCAGGCCCACTGTGGCCTCGGTCAGGAGGATTCCACGGGCGAGCGGATTGAGTGATCCGTCTTCCAGGACTGCCGGGCCGTCACCAATGAAAATACGCAGATCAGCGCCCGCGGCTGTCTGCCGGTCAGCAACCGTAATGAAACTCAACGATCCCTCCACCGTCAGGACCCCCCCGATGTCCAGTGAAACGTCCGCCAGCGAAACCGCAAAATACTGCCCCTGCGCAAGGCTGAAGTTCAACTCGACCGTATCCGCTCCCAGCTCGATGACTTCGCTGACTGCTGCCCCGGTATTGTTGAACTCGAGGATGAGGGTGGTGGAAGCCTCCAGCCCGGAAACCGCCGCCTGCAGGTCACCCTGCAGGGCACCAGCCACCCCGTCGGCAAGCACGAGAAGGGCGCCCTGTCCGTTGATGAACCGGGCACTCGCTCCGTTCACTGCCACCGAAGCCTCGACATCCGTGAGCGCAATCCGCACCTGGGTCGTCGATTGCTCAAGGAAGAAGTTGCCCGCCAGACGTGCCGGAACACCCGAAACCGAAAGATTCCCGAATTGCACTTCCGCCTCCAGCAGCGCAACCCGGGCGAAGACTCCTGCCGGAAGGTCGAGGGTTTCCAGTCCCCCGCCCAGATCAAAGGATTCGCTCACCGCCTCCGGCCGGGTATTGACCTCCACCCGGACCCTGCTGGTGGTGAAAAAGGCCCCCGGAAGGTCGAACACGACCGATCCCGCTGTCACCCCTCCGGCCAACCCCGTGGCATCCACCTCAAACTCACCCCTTCCCCCACTCACGGACACCAGGGTCCGTCCACCGCTTTGCATCAGAAGCGCCACTCCGGACGCCTGCACCTGCACGGCCCCTGTATCGGACCGCTCAAAGAGGAAGTCTCCGCTCAGTTCCTGCCCTGCTACGACCAGTCTGACGTTACTTCCCTGTATGCCGAAGAAAGGTCCAGCCCGGGCATCGATTGGGAATTGCTCCTTGCCGACGGCCACGACCTCGCTAACGGCGGTAGTCCGCGTACTGACCTCCAGCGCAAATTCTCCCTCCACACTCACATCCGGCACTTCAACCTGCACCACACCGCTCACGTTGGCTGCAAAACCCTCGGAGGTGAGGAGCAGGAAACCTGTGCCCTCGTTGAGACCGACCACCCCGTCACTGCCATCACCCAGAACGACTGAAGCATCGGCAACCACCGCCACCACCTCGCCGTTTGCCGCTTTTTCAAAGACGAAGTCACCAGCGATGGATTGCCCGGAGATGGCAACCCCGGCACCCGTGCCCGCAATACGCAGGTAAGGTCCGGCCGGGGAGACGAAGGTCTGTGGAATACCATTGGCAATGAAGCTCTCGGTGAACTCTTCACCGGTGGTATTGATCTGCAGGGAATAGCTCCCGGTGGCAGTCACATCCGGAATGTTTACAGCCAGTGAACCGGACAGATTGGCAGCGACTCCATTTTCGAAGAGAAAGAGATCACCCGATCCTTCCAGGGTCAGGATGGGGTCAGCTCCGTTCGAAAAGGACGCCACCGCGTTTGAGAGGCTGAACCGGAAGGTCTCTTCGTCGTCGCTGTCATCTTCCGGAGTGCCGGCCCGGTCAATCCTGTAACGACTGACACTCAGGTTCGCCATCAGCATCTGGGATCCCGCCACCACGACCAGACCTCTTCCTCCCAGTTCAAAAAACGGCGACCCGCTGATACCGGCGGCTTCGTCCGGACCGAAGTTCACATTCACCTCGCTACCTGCGACGGTGACAGTCTCCTCCACTGTCTCCTGGAAGGAGTTGAACCGCACATCGACCATACCCTCGAGGCTGAGATCCGTGAGACCGATCACCTCCACCACCCCGCTGGCCTCGAGGGCGTAGGAGGTTTCCGGTCCCGAAACCAGCTTCACCAGACCAACTGTTGCGTCGGTGACCAGGAATCCCTGGGCCAGCGGATTGCGCAATCCGTCTTCAAGAGTATAGGGCCCATCACCCACGAAGATGGTCACCCCGGCAGCCCCCGCCACCTGCCGTCCGTTCCGATTGTCGAAGGTGAAGCTACCTTCCAGCGTGATAAAGTCGCCCACCGCGATGGATCCGCCTTCCAGGCTGACGGCAAACACGTTGCCCTCCTCCCCGGAGAACTGAAGCACGATTTCATCATCCCCGAGCGAGAAGGTTTCATCGATCGCTCCACCCGTATTATTGAAGCGCAGCACGAGGGTTCCACCCGCACTGAGAACCGGGACATCAGCTTCCAAAGTGCCCCGAAGCGCCCCTGCCACCCCGGATGACCTTACAACCAGGACTCCTTCACCGCCGATCAACCGGGCACCCGATCCACCGACATCCACCCCGGCCTCGACCTCCGCCATTGCAATGCGGGTGACGCCTTCCTGCTCTTCGAGGAAGAAGTTTCCGGTCAGACTGACACTGCCCGCGGAAGTGCTCAGGCCCGTGAGAGCCACCTCCGAATCGAGGAGACTCAGACGCACATAAGGTCCGGCCGGGAAGGTGATCGTTTCGGGGCCGGAACCGAGATCCACCTCGCGGGTGATTCCGGCAATACGGGAGTTCAGATCGAGGCGAAGTTCACCGGTTGCGCTGAACTCAATGTTGGGAATCTTCAGAGAATAGGAACCAACACTCATCGCGCCGGTAATCCCGGCAGGATCCACCGCAAAATCCCCGTTGGCATCAGACATGGTGACCCAGGGGTCTCCAATCGCGGGCCCAAACTCAAGATCTGCCCCGCGGGCTTCCAGCGTGAAACCATCCCCGACGGTTTCGAAGTCAAAAGTCCCGAAAAGGCTTTGACCCGCCACTGTAAGGTTCGTGTTGTTCGCACTGATCCCCAGAAAGGGCCCGGCGCGAATCGAGATCGTATGAGTCTCCGTCCCGATGGAGAAGACTTCGCCGACCTCTGCCCCGGTATCATTGAACTCCAGTTTGAACCTGCCTCCCGCATCAATGCCCGGAATGAGGACTCGCAGGACACCCTCCACTTCCAGTGCGGCACCAGCCTGGGAGAGGAAGAACCCGCCACTGGCCTCGTTCAACTCGAAGTAATCCGTGCCTCCGTCGCTGATGGTAGCACTGAGGCCCACCCCGCGGATCCCTACCTCCCCAGAGGACAGGGACTGGAAATTGAAGGAACCGGCAAAGGTCTGGGCACCCACCACGAGAGAGACTCGGACCCCGCTGATGCCGATATGTGGACCTCCGGGAACTGCCAGTGTAACCATCTCCCCGCCGGTTTCGATGCTGCGTTCAACTGCCTCTGACCCGGTATTGAAAACCCCGGCAAAGCTGCCCCCAGCCGAAACGTTGGGCACGGAGAGAGCCAGATCTCCCACAAAACTGCCCGCGGCCCCCTCCTCATCCAGGATCAGGGCTCCACTTCCACTGCTTATACTGACCAGCCCCCCCGTGCCAAGGGTCAGGCTGGCATTGTTGACCGCAGTAACCAGTTCAGGAGTGACCAGCCCCCCTGCGGGATCGAAACCGAAGCGGAAATCACCCGAAATGGAGTTGCCCAGGAGCTCGGCGGTGGCATCCCCAGCTTCCATTTCAAAATAGCTGGAAGGGCCGAAATGGAACTCCTGGTTGTCGAAGATATGAGTCAATTCCTGATCGCGGGTGCTGAAATCCAGCGCCGCGGAGGAAATCGAAAACTCGATCTCCTGGAGGCCGGTGAATTCCAGACCCCCGGCAAATGATCCTGCCACCCCCAGGCTGTCGCTGAGAAGGAAACCCGTGAGCTCGTTTAAATTGAATCGTGCTCCGTCGCCAAGTCGCCCGTCGATCGTGAGACCATCCACCTCGACCTCCACCGCGTCGCCACTCTCCCCTATAAGACCCTGGCTCAGCACCACAGTGACATCTCCCGTCACGGTCGAACCCAGCAGGGAAAAGTCGAGATCGGTCAACCCGAAGGCGAAGTAGGGCCCGGCCGGCACATCGACCGGCACCGAGGAATCACCTGCGTTGAGAGTGCCCTGGAAGGCCGAGGCTGTGGAGTTAAACGCCAGGGCAGAAGAGCCGCTCAGGGCAAGGTCAGAGGTACTGAGATCCAGATCTGCGGCCAGTTGG
>DLRK01000158.1:2821-3300 GCA_002501065.1 Akkermansiaceae bacterium UBA7890 | reverse complement strand
TATTTCAGGTTGATGGAGAAGCCCGACTCCATGTACTGGTGCTCAAAATCAAAGAGCCCGAACCAAAAGTGCCACAGGGCATGGAGGGCGGCCGGGATCATGATGATGAGCGCAAACCTGAAGAACTTCTGCACGTCCACCACCCCCGGAAGGGCGAGCGGAAGGACGAAGATCAGCCCGTAATAGGCCGAGGTGTTGGCCAGAGGCTTGAGCGCCTGCATCCCAAATCCCCCCTTGACCAATGCGATCATCGCGGTCGTCGTCACCAGGAGGGTGGCGATGACGAAGAGGATCGTATCACGTCTCGTCATCTGGCGGACCCGCAGGGCGAAACAGGCGAGATAGTGGGTCACCATCCCGAGCAGCATGACCGGTGGCACAGCCAGAATGAAATAGACGTCCCGGAAGTCCATATGCAGCACATTGGCGGTCACGAGAAACTTCTTGGGAATGTCGAGGAAGGTCGCGAATATGAGCAA
>DLRK01000158.1:0-2485 GCA_002501065.1 Akkermansiaceae bacterium UBA7890 | reverse complement strand
ACGTACATCGCGGCCCGGGGAGCCACGCACCCCAGGAGCAGGGCTGGAATCCAGATGAAACGGTAGGTCGCTCCAAGCACGTTTCCGGTTCCGGTGAGGATCGTCATCACCACGAAGAGGCCAAGGGCCATCATGGAGATCATCAAAACGATCGGTCCTATTCGAATAGTTCCCATGCAGAAGTTTTCAATTGATCATGATCCCTGCGACTGGTCTTCAGGTTTCCGTTCGTAGCCTTCCCCTTCCCCGGACAACTGGCGGAGGGCCATCCTCCTTCGCCATCCGGAACGAGTCAATCCCCGAGAGATCGGTGCGCCAGCCGTCCGAAAATCGCTTCTGCAGCCTTGCGACGAGACTCGGAAGCTGACCTCAGGTAGGCACATTCCATTTCGCGTTTTTCCGCCGCCCGGCGTTGTCGTTCATCCTCGCTCTGGCGCAGACGGGGCTCGAATTCCGCCATCCGTTCCGCGGGAAGACTCGTTCCGAAGGAGGTGCCGAATTTCTGGTTCAAGGCCGCCACAACAGTCGGGAATTCACTCGTGGTAGTGCCAAAATCGCTCAGCACCATGCGGTCAAGATGCGGTTCCACCGCCTCATAGAACATCACGTACCAACGCAGGGCGGACTCGAAGGAAACGAAGGGCCACCGCCGGACCATGGAGTTCACCGAATCGATGGGACGGCGCAGGGTGAGGAGAACCGGCACCCCGAGGCGGGTGGCGCGGATCGTCTCGGCCGGGCTATGGTAGTGATTGCCAACGGGAACCCTCTCCTCCTGCATGGCTCGGAACGCCCGGGTCGCAAAGGAATTCGCCGAGCCTGGAAAGCCATCAATCACGAGGGCCAGTCCGCGGTGCACCCGGCCTTCTTCCGGCACGGACTCACTGCGAGCCCGAAACCTCCGCGTGCGGGACCAGCTGAAGGGAGCCATCAGCGGCCAGAGCGATTCGCGGCAACTGATCTGGAAGCGCAGTTCAAGGGACGCGGCCCGCAGTCGCAATTTGAGACTCATGATGCAGACAGGAAGGAACCGGCGCGGTCGACAGGGACGAACAGGTAGTTGGTGAGCGCGATGTCACTGTGCACTTCGATCTCCTCAAGACGCTCACGGCTCCCATCAAGGTGGAGACGAATGATGCCATAACCCAGGTCGTGCAGGATCCCCGTCAGGGCGTCCTGACGCTCCTTGCGGAAGTTTCCCTGTTCGGTCGTGGCATCGTAGATGGGCAGCAGCTCTGTGATGATGAGGGGCTGGTGCTTTCTGAGAACGGGCCTCATGGCCCGGAAGACATCCAGTTCCCCGCCCTCCACGTCGACCTTGAGAACTCCCACCTTGTGTTCCAGCAACTCACCGGGCAGGACTTCGGCTCCCAGGATAGGGACCTTGATCCGTCGTTTGTAGTCGGACTCGGAACGGAACCCGGCCACGATGCTGCCCTCCCCGCCCGTCAGCGAATTCAGGCGCAGATCCATCGCTCCGGTTGTCTCCCCAATCCCGAAGGGAAAGACGGTGCATCCTTCCAGCGCGTTCAGCTTAACCAGGTTCATGGTGTAGAACACGCAGTAGGGATTCGGCTCGAATCCGATGTAATCCCAATCCGCCCGGATTGATTTCACGGCCAGCAGCGTCTGCCCGAGGTTGACCCCGACATCAACGAAGCACCCTTCGGACTCACTCTCAATCTGAATGAGATTCTGCAGCATCCACGGCTCGTGGTGACGCCGCATGGCCCCGCCCAGTCCACCCAGCATGGGAATACGGAAGGATCTCCCGTTGAGCGTCTTCCCCAGGGTGAAATTAAGCCGGCGCGCCAGCCCGCGTTTCAGTTTTCGTGCCAGTTTTCGTACCATTATCCTGGTTCTTCTTGGATTCAGGTCACCCGCCGGGCCCGGACCGCCCTCAGCGCCTCCACCACCTCCCGTGCGCGGGACTCCCAGGTGTGGTTCTCTCTCGCCACTCCAACGCGAGCGCGCGCCCGGGCCAGCTCAGCCGGATCATCCGCCAGACGCTGCAAGAGCCCACGAAACTCGTCGGGTGTGTCAATGACCCATCCCAGTTTCTCCCGCTCGACAAGATCTGCCACCACCCGCAATCCCGCCGAAACCACCAGGGGCACTCCAAACGAGATCGCCTCAAAGATCTTCACCGGCATGGCGAAGGCGAGGTACTCGGAATCGTCGCGCACCGCGAGAGCAAGGTTCGCCCTCTGATAGAGTGGGGCGAGGGTCTCTCCGTGCGCATGTGAGAGGGTGACGTTCCGGCGTTCCTCGAAACGGTAGAGATGACCGTGGTGCTCCAGGGCTCGTTCCCGGGTGACCAGATCCAGGGTAGCGCAGGAAACGTTCTCCATCACTTCGATATAGGGCCGAAGATCGTAGTGGGGCGGAGCAATGTTGCCGACATAGAGCAGGTTGAGTTTTCCGGTTCCCCCGGCACTCGCCTGTTCGGGAAGATCCCTCGGTTCACCTCCAGGGGGCAGGGTCC
>DLRK01000208.1:9199-31311 GCA_002501065.1 Akkermansiaceae bacterium UBA7890 | reverse complement strand
CGACCTAGTGGTTAACAGCCACCCGCTCTACCGCTGAGCTACGCAGGATCGTTAAAAACGGGGCCGGAAGATGATCGGCGGGTCGACCGGGAGCAAGAACATTTTCCCCTCGGGAAAGCTGCCGACTTGGAAGGGATTCAGGGCTGATCCTGCCGTTCCCTGAGCTGTCGGAGCAGCTTGTCGACCTCTTCCTTGTCGGTCGGTAAACTTCCCCCGGCGGAGGTCGGAGCCGGATCAGGTTGCTCCCGGGGAACGGGTCCGGATGGCGGCACCCCCACCGCGGCGAACGGCGAGGAGTTGTCACCCGGTGACCTGGTGGCACCATCCCCGGGCCACCACGAGGACGAGGACGGGGATACTTCGCTTAGCCCGGAGGAAGCGTGTTGTCCGGAGGTTGGCGGGATCTCCCCGGAGGCTTCCTGGCGGGGTTTAGTTTCGGCCGGAGACAGGTGATTCGGTGGATTTCCTGCTGCAAACGGTGAAGGAGAGGGAGTAGTGGTCTGCAGGGGCACGGGGCTGAAGGGTGTTTCAGGCGGCATGTGATCCGCCGAGCTCCCACCCTCGCGGGGCGGGATGGCAGCAAAAACGCTCTCTTTTTCTGCAGGGAGAGCGGTAGGGTGAACCGGCGTAAAGGGACTCTCCTGGGCGGCTGCTGCCGGTTGCGGTTCAGGAGCCGTGGGAACGGGTGCCCTGGAAGGCTCCGCTTCCTGATCAACGACCGGAGAGGAAGGACTGGCAGGTGCCTCCTCGGAAAGCGGCTTCAGCTTGGAAAATTCAATTTCGCCCCTGGTCGGATCGGAATCGATGGGGTCGATACCGACAGAGGATTCCTCCGGGGCGCTCCCAACTCCACTCAGTTCACCTGATGAAAAGAGCGGGACCGGTTCGGTTGGCGTCAGCCCGGGATCGGAGGGGGGAGCGTCTTCCTCCCCAAGTGCAGCAGGGCCGATCGATGGCTGGAAGTCCTCGGCAGGTGTCGAAGAGGGAGTATCGGACCTATCCGCCAGAGGCGAAACGGCCACGAAGGGCGAAACCGGTTGATTGACCAAGGGACGGATACTCTCCCCTGGTTTGGCGATGATCGCATCCTCCTCAGATGCCTGCTGTTCCTTTTCCCCTGCAACAGCGGGATGCGTGTCCCCGGCTTGAGTTGGCGGAAATATATCGCGGAGATCAGGGGACGGGACAAAGCCTGAGACGGATGCAGCGGAACCGGGCTTCTCTGACTTGGGAGTTTCCCGGCTAACAGGAGTGAAGGAGGGGAGTTCTTCGGTTGCTCTCTCCGGTTGCTGCGTCGGTTCGGTCAGCTCTTGTTGCGGGGTGCTTTCCGGTCCCGGAGGGGGCTCGGTTGCGAAGGGGCTCTCGACGGAGCTGGCTCCAGCCGGTTCCCCGGCCAAAACTGGTTCGGTGATGCGTTCCGGTTCAACACCGGATTGCTCCCTAGCCGGAGCGTCAGGGGCTGGCTGCGGCGGATCTTCCTTCTCCTCCGGTTCCGGTTCGAGGTAAAGCCCCTCGAAGTGGGGCAGTTCGGCGAGGGGATCAACTAGCTGAAGAGTCTCGCTGCCACCCTGCGGTTCAAGCTGTGCCTCCGTGGTGGGTTTGACCTGAAATCTCTCAGGTTCGAATTCGGGTTCCGGTTTCCGATGCTCAAGTTTCTGCCATGCTTCGGAAGCCAGCTTCAGCACGTGGCGTGAATAGAGGCTTTCGCCACAGGCTGTCCAGTCGATCCCTGCGATGACCTCGGAAGCTCGCTCCCCTGCCCGCGCGGAAATCAGGGCTTCCGCCTCTTCTCTCGAAAGAGCAGCCAAGGAAACATTGTGTTCCAGGAGGCGATCAGCAAGCCCCCCTGGCAAAAGGGGCAGGAAGGCGGATTCCCAGATGTCGTCGTTGACGCTTAGAAGCACCACCGTGCCGGGGCACGACTGCGAGATGTTGGCGAGGAAAGAGGCCAGGGCGAGGGCATCGGGAGGTGCTGTCGAGAGGCCCTCGGTGTCATCAACGACAAGAACCGGACTGGTCACCGTGCCGCAGAGCGCCAGAAGTCCAAGAAGTCGTTCTTCCGCCGCCGACGCCGACTGGTTATGGAGATCATTACGGAAGATGGTCTCGAAGAGAAGGCGCGCCCGTTCGACATTGTCGGGCGGGGTGGTTGCAAAGCGGAAGAGGAGTTCCACCCAGTAGGATGCCTCGCGCAGACTGGCCCCACTTTCCCTGGCGAGTTCTGCCGCGAGGCGGGGGCCCAGGATTTCAAAGTTCGATTTCGTCCAGTGGGCTGTCACGGCCCGGTCGTGATGGAAATCAAAGGTCTCTGCCGGGTTCTCACGCAAGGCTGCGAGGGCTCCCTCGGGATCCTGGCAGGGCACTTCGCCGGAAGCCACCAACGGCTCCAGACCCAGAGCAAGAATTCCGCGCGCAAGAAGATCCAGTCTGGTCAGGGTGGTTGAATCCGGAAGGACCTGGCAGAGGGCCTGCAGGACATATTCGAGGACATGGGCGGCATCGGTTGTCCGGCCGCTGGTAAGATTGATCCGGACAAACTGATGACTCTCCGCAAACTCACTCGACAGGCGCTGCAGGAGGGAGGTCTTTCCATACCCGGCCCGTGGTGCCCTCAGCAGGATGACCCGCCCGTCTCCTCCGTGCCCGGTATCCAGCAATCCCTTGAGTTCCTCAAAAGCTCGCTCGTTGATGGTATCGACACTGTGTCGATGCTCTCGCCCGAAAACCTCGAAGCGGGAACTGAAAGGATCAGGAAGATTCATAATCAGGAGGAGATATCGATGACGTCCGAAACCCTAGGTAGGCGCTGTCATCTCAGACAAGCTCGAAAGCTGTGAACAAGCTGCTATTCCAGTGTGAAAAACTTGTCAGAAAAGTCGAAAACCCAGCAGACCGACTGCCGGCATCAGGGTTTGCACCGATGATCGATCTCTAATTGCCCTCTTCTGAAGTCGACGGCTTCGGTTTCCCTCCCTTTATCGGGGCAGCCTGGAGTTTCCTGAGGAAATTGTCGCTGGGTTGCTCGATGCTACCGCTCAGTTCGAGGTCGGTCCAGCAGTAGCCTTGCTGGGGAAGACTGAAGGAGGAATAGCGGGGCTCGGTCAGGGTTTTCATCATGAGAACCTCGGGAACGCCCAGTCGCAGACTACCGCTCAGCTCCTGGTCCTTGACCTCGATTTTCCCGGTCAGCATCAGATGGGAGCGGACTTCGTATTTGAGATTCTCGATGCTCAATTGATTGCGATCCCATTTCAGGGTCCCGGTGATGTCGCCTCCCTCGGGGCGGGCATAGTGCTCCTTGCGCAGAATGGAGGCGAGTCCTCCAAGGAATCTGAACCCTTCAATCGAAATTTCAGTTCCGCTGAAGCTGAGATCAAGCTGTCCCGAATCCACATCCCGGGGATCAAATGTCAGGGACCCGGAGGGCGCATCCACGTACCCCTTGATAAGGCGTCCGAGGGCTTCCATTCCAAGGAGTTCACCCATCGGAAAGCGCTTGAGCTGAACATCAAACACGGAGGGACTGTCGGCCGTAATAGGCTTCACCCCCTTGAACACGGCCTCACCCGAACTAGGACTTTTGGTGTAGAGGGATTTGAGAGCAAAAGCCCCGTCATTCCATTCACCAAGCCCAGTGCTCACCTTGAGTTCCGTCCAGTCGCCTAAGCGCACAAACCCGCCACTGAGGACAAAGCGCAGCCCCTCCCCGTCTTCCGCGGGTCGTGCGGTCAAATCCGAACCCCGCAGGCGCACCACTGAATCGTCATTCTCGGATCCGTAACGAAGGTCAAATTGGCTGCAACGGTAGCTCCCGAATTTAAGCAACTCCTCCCCTTTGGTGACCAGGGGGCTGATCGTATCCTCAGGTGACTTCAGCACCATCGATCCCGAGCGCGCACGAAGCTCCCTTCCCCGCAACCGGGAACTGACAAAACTGGAACCTTTCAGCCGGGCCTCCAGGGATGAGAGCTTGAGACTCCTAGGCAGTGAACCGGCCGGCCAGACAAACTTGACTGACTCTGCCCGGCTCTTGATCGGATTCACCGAGAGATCTGCAACTCCCACTTGGGCACCGGTGGATTTCCCCAAACTCTTCTCCAGATCTTCCCGGTAACCCTTACTGTTGAAACGGGCCAGAACCACCAGCAGGGAAACCCCGGCAGCAACCAGAAGGACGAAGAACCCGATTGTCGTGACCAGGCCGTAACGGCGGCGGCGGGACTTGGAGCTAGCCGGTTGATCTTTCCGTCTCTTCCGTCTGCGCACCCGCATCACTTTCGATCCGTCAGACCGAGTCACCAGTTCAGCGTCCTCACTCTTCGTTTTCGCCCGTTCCCCCTTTTTCAACTGCTCCATCATCTCGTCGACGGAGTAGCTGCGCTGCTCTGAATCCTTTGCCATGTCTCTGCGGAGAAACCCGGGAAAATTCGTCTTACCGGCTGACAGGCTGACCGGAGGGGTCCTCCAGTCGGACGGTCACCAGAATAATGTAGGCGTCCTTAATAGAGGTTTCCGCCTGGGATCTGAAGAATCGCCCGATCAGCGGAATTCTGCCCAGGACCGGTGTGCTGTCCTCCACTTTGAGGTTGGTGTTGGTGAGCAATCCCCCCAGAACCACTGTTTCGCCATTGTAAATGGAAAGAGTCGAATTGCCCCGGATCGTGCTGAACACGGGCATGAGGATGGCATTTTCGGTAATTACCCCGAAGGAGCCCGAACTCAGGACTCCGCCGGTCGGATCGAAGATCGCGCTGCTGCTCCCACCCCGGATCGGCGTGCCGTAGTTGATAAAGCCATCAAAATCCCGGATTTCCGGCTTGATGGCCACTTCCACCACCCCGCCTTCGCCGAGCTGGGGAAGGACTTCGAGCATGCATCCGAGGTTGGTGACCTCAAAGGCCGTCGGATGCGCCGGCGTAACGGGCATGACCCCTGCATTCTGGCCCGCCTGACCTCCCGCCGGATCGATCTGGAAGTTGCCGCCAACCTGGTTCGGGAGCTCGGGCGGTTCATACTCGGTTGGATAAATGAATTCCCGGACCGATTCGATGGTGGCGGTCTGACCAGAGCGAGTGATCACCGTCTTCTTGGTCATCAGGTCCAGACCGCTGTGCTGACTGGCACCCCGCATGAGCACGCCCACCGTGGCATCATTGACTATCCCGGTGGCCAGGATGCTGCCGGGAGCGCGGAAAAACGCGTTGTCGACAGGAGAGCGGGCCATTGCGGCAGAGATGGAACTCTTCTCGGTGGCAAGATTGCCGCTGCGGTTCCCGGCGTTTAGGGGGCGGAAGGGAGGCGCCACCACCGGAGTCCCATTGCCCACCGTTCCCCCATGGAGCAGGAGTTCATCCGTGAGTGACTGCGCGCCGTCCAGGAGCCAATCGAAACCCAGTTCCTCAAGGCGCTGTTCCGTGGAGCGGATGATCCGGGCCTCCACGATGATCATCACCGGTTCAGCATCGACAAGCGCTTCCACAATCGCCTCGACCAGGGCCATGTTGGTTTCGGTGTTCTTGATGGAGAGCACCGATGATTCCGGTCGGTAGATCGCAGTGGCTCCGGTCGGGAAGATCACGCCTTTCTGCTTGAGATACTCCTTGGCTGTCAGCCGTTTCACGAGGCCACGCCTGGGAGTATCATCACCGGCAAAAGGATCGGCGTCCTCTCCGGCTCCTCCCTCTCCCAGATCCTCCCGGCTCAGGAAATCGGGAGGCATCTTGAACTGACGGAAGATCAGGTCGTCACTGATCGTTCCCGCCGGCCTGATCACAACCGCATGCTCATCGATCCTCGCCTTGGTCCGGGTGGCCTGCAGGATGTAATCCAGCACCTTGCGCATCGGGGCATTACGCAGCTTGAGGTTGAAGGTGGCGGTTTCGATCTGGCGGGAGCGGATTTCATCTGCATTTCCCAGCTGAATGACAAAGGCAATTCCCCGACGCTCGGGATCCAACTCCTGCAGATCGAGGGTGGCGGCCTGCTGGCGCAGAAAGTCGATCGCTTCCCGCAACCGGACCTGATCCATGTCGACCACCGGGATGATGATGGATTCGAGCTTCTCTGAAGCCGAGGCCCCCAAAGACCCCCGCCCCTTCAGGCTCCCAAATTCTTCATCGGCAAGTTCGCTAACGCTCTTCAGCGCCGGGGACTCCCAGGCCCTGCCAACCTCCATGAGCATCTGCTTCCGCGCCTCGTCCCGGGCTGCATTGAAGTAATTGCTCTTGTGCTGGTGGATCGCTTCCATCCCCCGGCGAGCCGCGGCGTTGTGAGGATCGACCCGCAGCACGGCGTCATAAATCACAAGAGCACGATCGAATTGCCCCAGATCCGCAAAACCCCGGGCCTCGTAGAGTAGTCGACGCACTTCATCAACCTTGCGGGCATGGGCCGGAGTCAGAGCCGGATTGTTCCTGATGGGATCCTTCAGCCGCTCACGCATCTGCCCCGCAGGGGCATGATGCGGCGCCACTCCGGGCTTCAACACGTTCTCCAGAAGTTCGTCCGCCTTCCCGTAGTCGCCCACGCGGGCCAGTTCACGAGCCCGTTCCACCGAGGCCTGGGCCAGGCGGTCGGCTGTCGCAGTCTTGAGATGGGCGGTGCCGACCCCTCCCGGGAAAAGGTTGAAGGCTTTGGTGTATTCGTCCACCGCGGTTGCATAGTCCGCGAGGCGATAGGCCTTGTCGCCGGCCAGCAGGGCTTCCTGGGCCTGCTGGGTTGTTTGGGCCCTGCGTTCCAGTTCACGCTGAACAATCTCGGATGGCTCGGCAGAGAGCGGCGACGTGGCCGCAACAAAGGCCGCCACCATGAGCAGGGCGCAGATAACCGGGGCGGCAACATCGTGAGAGCGTTGCCGCACGAACTGAGGGACGTAGGCGATGGCAATTGTTCTACCGAACCAACTTTCCGACGTCAGCACAAAAATCGGGGACCTTATCGGCAAAATTCCCTGTGTTTGCGGGAGTTTTCTAACCTCGGAATGGTAGCTGCAATCGCTGCATGGGTGTTTTTCTTTTCCTTGCGTGAAAGACGCGATGCAGGGTTCGGATCCGCCGTTTAAGGAGATTGAGACGAATCTTGAGGTGACATTTACGCAACCAGAGCGTTAGGCTGTTCATGCGAACACCATAACCCTTGCGCGGGGACTGTCAAGGCCCCGGCAGGCCAAATCCGTCCTATTCCCTTGGAGCCTTCACGACCCGGTCAACCGCATGCTTAGTCAGGATATTGCCTTTGGCACCGCGCCCCTTGACCCCAATTTCACCAAACTGGAAAAGACGACTCACGTTCCGGAGGCGCAAGGCGGGCTTCAGGTGTATGAGCACCGTATTGGGGGCGCTCTCCTCCTCCGAATCATGGACCACCAGATAGAACACCCGCGTTCCCGCCGTGCCCTTGCCCAGTTCATAGATCTTGTCACGGGTCACTCCCCCGATCCGGAAACGTTTGGCCAGAACGGCACCATCCCGCCCATCGCGGTAGATCATTGAATAGATCTTTTCCTCTCCCTTGCGGAATACAGCCACGTGGACCGGGCGTTTCCCCACGAAGGCCTTGTTCGAAACCTTTACTACCCGCATCTTGGCGTCCTGTGAGATCGCAATGATATCATCGAGTCGTGAACACTTCTCGATGGCCTTCTCGCGCTTGAGTCCCAGTCCCGCGAATCCGTTCTTCTCGTCGACGTAGAGCGTCTCGGTGGCCGCTACCACCTGAGTGCGGTCAACCCTTTCAAATTCCCCTTCATCAGTCCGCGGATCACGATCCTTGCCATACTTCTTCTGTAGGTTCTGGTAATACCTGATCGCGTAGCGAGTGAGATTGCTGAGATGCTTCCGGGTCTCTGCAATCGCATCCTCCAGATCCTTTATTTCCTCGTCGGCCCGAAAGCTGTCATACTTCGAGATGCGCTTGATCTTGATCTCCGTGAGCCGGACGATGTCATCCCGCGTAATCTCCCTCCGAAAGCGCTTCCGGTATGGCCTGAGCCCCTTGTCAATGGCCTCGATCACCGCTTCCCAGGTGTCGCACTCCTCAATGTCGCGGTAGATCCGTTTTTCGATGAAGATCTTCTCGAGGGAGCCGAAGTGCCACTTCTCCTCCAGTTCGCCCAACCGGATTTCAAGCTCCCGCTTGAGAAGATCCCGGGTCTGGAAAGCGGAGCGCTTGAGAATCTCACTCACCCCCAGGAACTGCGGTTTGCCATCCGCGATCACACAGGCGTTGGGCGAGATGCTCATCTCGCAATCGGTGAAGGCGTAGAGGGCGTCGCGAATCGATTCCGGGGCGCTGCCCGCGGAGAGATGGACAAGGATGTCAGCCTCGTCCGCCGTGTTATCCTCGATCCGCGAAATCTTGATCTTTCCCTTTTCCTGTGCACCTACGATGGAGGCTTGGAGCGAGGTGGTGGTGGTCCCCCAGGGAACTTCGAAGATGCGCAACAGGTTCCTCTTGACGATCTCGATCTTGGCCCGCACCCGGACCCGCCCCCCCCGCAATCCGTCGTTATACTCGCTGGCATCCATGAGTCCCCCGGTCGGGAAGTCTGGGACGATCTCAACCTTCTGTTTGCGCAGAGCCCGGATGCACTGCTCGATCAGTTCGTTGAAATTGTGCGGAAGGATCTTGCAGGCAAGGCCGACGGCGATCCCCTCCCCCCCCTGCGCGAGAAGAAGCGGAAACTTCATGGGAAGGGTGATGGGTTCCTTGTTTCGCCCGTCATAACTGCGGGTCCAGTCGGTGGTCTTCGGATTGAAAGCCACTTCAAGGGCGAAGGGGGTCAAGCGCGCCTCGATATACCGACCGGCGGCGGCAGGATCGCCGGTAAGGACATTTCCCCAGTTTCCCTGCGCGTCGATCAGCAGGTCTTTCTGTCCGATCCCGACCAGGGCATCCTCAATCGCGACATTACCGTGCGGGTGGTACTTCATCGTATCCCCCACGATGTTGGCCACCTTGTTGTAGCGGCCGTCTTCGATCTGGCGCATGGCGTGAAGAATCCGCCGCTGGACGGGTTTCAGACCGTCTCCAAGGTGGGGCACGGCTCGCTCCATGATCACGTAACTGGCGTAATCGAGGAAATAATCGGAGTACATCTCCCCCAGACTTCCGTGCTCCGTACCCTTGTCGCTCATCAGTGCCCTGCACGAAAGTTAAGAAGTCCTAATCGTGCAGGCAAGTGCCGAAGGACAGTCTTTAAACCTGCTATCCCGGACCCTGGGCTTCGCTGAGAATCTATCCGGCAGGTCCACGATCACCGCGCCTTGCGGGCAAGGCTTTAGCGGGAATTTTCCCATAACCCTTTCCCTGCGCCTGCCTTCTGCCAGGGGCGTGGAGGCAGATGTCTGGAAGGAATGCGGGCGGTCCCATTTTCTCCGGAGGTCAGGCTCCTGACGATTGAGGCAGAAAACGGACCCCGGTAAGCAATGGCATTTTCGACTCAGGGCGTGCTCGCGGCACAAATCCCCTATTCCCCGTCCCCCCGGTCCACATCCTCCCGCAGGTTGTTGATGATATAGTCCTGCCGGTCGGGGGTGTTCTTGCCCATGTAGAAGGAAAGCATCTCGCTGAGCCCCCTTCCCTCCTCCATGAGGACTGGATCGAGTCGCATCTCAGATCCGATCATGAACTTGAATTCGTGCGAGGAGATTTCCCCCAGGCCCTTGAACCGGGTAATTTCCGAATTCTTCCCCAGCGATTGGAGAGCGGCCTCCTTCTCCTTCTCGTCGAAGCAGTAATCGGTCTGCTTCTTGGTGCGAACGCGGAAGAGGGGCGTCTGAAGAATGTAGAGATGACCCTCCCGGATAAGCTCAGGGAAAAACTGCAGGAAGAAAGTGAGGAGAAGGAGGCGGATGTGCATCCCATCGACGTCCGCGTCGGTAGCGAGGACCACTCTGTTATAGCGCAGGTTCTCGATGTTCTCCTCGATGCCCAGTGCCGCCTGTAACAGGGCAAATTCCTCGTTCTCATAGACGACCTTGCGGCTCAGGCCGAAGGAATTGAGAGGTTTGCCCCGAAGGGAAAAGACGGCCTGGGTTTCAGCATCACGACAGGAGGTGATCGAGCCACTCGCGCTGTCGCCCTCCGTGATGAAGACAGTGCTGTTATCCCGCCTCTTGTGCTTGGTATTCCAGTGGGCCCGGCAGTCCCTGAGTTTCTTGTTGTGTAACTTGGTCTGCCTGGCCCGTTCCCGGGCCATCTTCTTGACCCCCTTCAATTCCTTCCGCTCGCGCTCAGAGGCCAGGATGCGCTTCTGGATGGCGTCGGCAGTCTCAGGATGCTTGTGAAGGTAATTGTCGAGTTGCTCGCGGAGGAAGTTCCCTATGTAGGTACGGATGGTCTCTCCATCCGGTTTCATGGCGGTGCTTCCCAGTTTCGTCTTGGTCTGACTCTCGAAGACAGGCTCCTCAACGCGAAGGGAAACCGCCGCCTCCAGACCGGCCCGGATATCGGCAGGATCGTATTGCTTCTTATAGAATTCGCGGAGAACCTTCACGATGGCTTCACGGAAGGCGCCAAGGTGGGTGCCCCCCTGGGTGGTGTGCTGCCCATTGACGAAGGAATAGTAGTCCTCGCTGCTTGACGGTGTGTGCACGAAGGCTACATCAATATCTTTTCCCGAGAGACCGATCGGTTCGTAGAGCGAAGGGCCCTCCATTTCCTCCCTGAGGAGATCGAGCAAACCGCCTTTGGAACGGAATTTCTGCTTGTTGAAAACCAGGGTGAGCCCCGGATTGAGGTAGGCGTAGTAGCGGCACATGCGCTCCACGATGGAAGGCTTGAAGGTTGTCTTGACCGGAAAGATCTCTCGATCGATTTCAAAGGCCAGGCGGGTTCCCGGCTTGGTCTTGGAGCTGGGCCGGGGACGCTTCATCTCCTCGCGAACCTCACCCCGGCTGAATTCAATCGCCTTGGTCTTTCCCTCCCGCCATGCCTGAATTTCAAAGAATTCGCTCAGAGCGTTGACGGCCTTGATCCCCACTCCGTTGAGCCCGACGGCTTTCTTGAAGGCCTCGCTGTCGTACTTCGCACCTGTATTGATCTTGGCAGCGCAGTCCATGAGTTTGCCCAGAGGAATGCCCCGCCCGTAGTCTCGGACTTCCACCCGGCCCTTATCGTCAATCTCGATACGGATCTCCCTGCCGTGCCCCATCACGAATTCATCTACCGCATTGTCGACGGCTTCCTTCAGCAGGAGGTAGATGCCATCATCCTGCACCGTGCCGTCACCGAGTTTTCCGATGTACATCCCCGGGCGGAGGCGGATATGCTCCCGCCAGTTGAGGGTCTTGATGTCTTCTTCCGTGTAACTCGCCGACATGACCAGTGATGCTTAATCTTTCTTAACTAATGTCGCGAGGTCAAGCGTACAAGCACGCAGACGGGATCGATTGCACCTGGAGAGAGGTAGTCTCCTTCTTTCACGGCCGCTGAAACCACCTCGGCAGGATCTACGGCTTCCGGATCCGGTAATACTGGGAACTTTCCTGGGAAATGAAGAGATCAGGCACCACAAAGCGGTGAACACCCGGCGAGATCTCTATTCCTGTGTCGGTGGTGAGGATTTCAAAGGGGAACCAGGGGTTTGTCCGGCCCAGGTCGAGGCTCACGTCGAAACAGTAGGTCGCACCCGGTGTCATCCCTGAGACCTCAAGGATGATTTCCAGCGTGCTCACATCGACATCAAAACTGGTGATATCGATGACACCGATCGGAACCGCCCCGTCGAAGTCCCCTCCATCCACGCGCGTTCCCGGCGAGAATAGCGTGCCCCCTGCTCCATTGGCGGAGGAATGGGCCACCAGAGAGCCGCTGCCATCCGGGTCGCGTGACATGGCCTGGTCCAGAACCGAACCGTCATAGCTCAGCTCCAGGAGATTGCTTCCCCCGCCCGGAGTTTTCAGGGCAATGGTATCGCCACTGTTGTTCAATCCGAGAAATCCGGTGCTGGCTGTCTGGACCAGGGACCCCCCAAAGGATCCTGCAGGCGTCCCACCGCCAAACACGACAATTGCCCGTCCAGCCGCCAGAAGTGTTCCCGCGGAGAAGACATGCCGCAGTCCCACCCCGTCGTGAATCTCATAGCCACTGAGATCGAAGGGGCCGTCGGAGATATTCAATAGTTCGATGAACTCATCCTGTGAAAAGTCGAGGGTTCCGTCGTGGTTGGCATCCCCGTCAGGGTTAGGTGGATCGGAGAGGAATTCATTGATAACCAGAGACGAAAAGGGACCGTCCCCGTCATCCTCCACTTCGAAGGTGGCCGTTGCGGTGCGATATCCCGGAGCGATGGCCCGCACCTGCACGGACTGGGCGCCGTCCTGAGCAATGTCATCTTCCGCATTGATCGTAAACGTCAGCGAACTCTCTCCCGGGTCGAAGGCGGCGCGGTTTCCCACGTCCGCCAGAGCTTCAGTCGAATCGTCAATTCGGATCAGGACGTCCAGCTGTCCACTCAGGTCACCCGTTCGTCGCAGGAGCGCGGTAATTGATCCTCCATTCTCGTTCATGCTGTTTGCACTGAGACTGAAACTGAGATCACCGAGGGGCGGGCAAAACTCGGTGCCATCCACTCTTGTTCCGGGCGAAAAGAGCCTTCCCCCGGCGCCCGCGGCACTACCGTGCAGCACAAAGGGGCCGGTGACATCCACGTCACGCGTCAGGGACTGGTCATTGCCTCCCTCCCCGCCATAGCTGACTGAGGCGACTGTCTCGCCCAGGGAGTCAAGAACGGTCACGGTGTCACCCCCATTGTTCAGTCCAAGCCGAATGCTGCTGACAACCTGAAAGATTGACGACCCCCCAAGGCTGTCAACCGATCCCCCACCGAAGACCACGATCGCACAGTCCGCAGGAACGATCGTGTCCGCAGGAAAGATATGCCGTTGTTCTGCTCCGTCGTGCAGGGACCAGCCACTCATGTCGAGAGCGCCTCCGCTCTTGTTCACAATCTCGACAAACTCGTCGTCGCCACTGTCAGTGTCTCCATCCCCGTTGGCGTCACCTGCTTCGCCGGAGGGTATGTCGGCCAGGATCTCGTTGATCATGACAGGGGAGAAGTCTCCGTCATCCGTCACATTCAATTCGGCCGCTCCCCCGGAGAATCCGGTGGCTGAAGCCGTGATGATGACCGATTGCGTTCCGTCCTCAATCAGGTCGTCCACCGCATCGATCGACATCGCAAAGGTCGCGGAGGACTGGCCAACCGGAATCTCCCGATCCGGATCAGGGATTATCGCTTCGGTGGCATCACTGGACTCGAGCGTCAGGGTCAGGGCACTGTCGGCGGATCCGGTGCGGGTGACAGTGATGTCCACCAGGCCGACTCCCCCATCTTCAGGGATTGTATCCGGGTCCAGGGAGACGGTCAGCGACTCGCTGGCGGTGGCCGTGAAGTTCTGGAGATACCAGGCGTCGACCGGAGTGGCGTTATCAACGTCTCCGTTACTTTTTTCTCCCCACACGGTCGGAAAATCGAGGACGGTAGATCCGGTAACGGTGTCATAACCCACGCCCGGACCGAGTCGATAGAAACTCTTATTCATTCCCTCGTTCCCCAAGTCCGTAAAGGAAATCGCATCCGCGATGGCGGCATGACTCCCAATCGCCCCCTTCGACGTGTCGTAAAGCACCACGCTATCGTCACCATTGAAATTAGGCGTAGCGTTGGTGGCAACATCAGCGGTGGCGTAGTCGGGAAGAGCCGCACCGGTGTTGCCCAGCAGAAGATAGCCATTGGCAGGAATGGAGAGTCCCGCCAGGTCATCCTGGTATCGCGGACTGGCGCCATCCTGCTTCCATTCCTCGGTCGCCGCGTTGGCCCATCTCGTCAGGACGAATCCGTCAAGGGAGACGGCCACTGCATCGGTGTTACTGAGTTCGATCCACTTGTTGTAACTCGCTCCCTCGTAGTACTGGGAGATCAGGATCTCCCCGGAGGCATGGAGGGAGAAAGCAGCGACGAGCACGAATGGGAGGTAGGGACGGAGGACCATGGTGGGCGGGAAGCACTGGACTTCGGCCGTATCCTTAAACGAAAGGCGGCAAAGCAGTCAAGCAGCCCCACTCCGTATCTTGTGGCAAATTCGTTGAGATGCGGTGATGGTGAAGCAACCTGTGCTGTCCCTTGCCCATCAAATGAAAGGGACCCCGGAGGGCCCCTCTTCGATCCTGTTGGCAGAAAAGTTTCCGTTCCTACCAATCCACGTTGTAACCGCGGGTATCGACATGGGTGAAGCTGCTGTAGCGCCCCACCCCTCCCCGGAATTTTCCTTCTTCGCGAATATTGCGGGCCGCACGTGCAACCGAGTGGGTCGAGGCGTGAAAACTGAGATCCAAGGCGAAGTTCTGCTTGTGACAGGAGTTCGGCTTCGCTCCCGGGCACCGGGCATTATAGGAAGGACTGCGGAAGGCGGAGGTCACAATTTTCACCGAGGTCCCCAGGCGAACTGAGATCTCATCGGCAACCCTGAGAGTTTCACTCATGTGACGCCAGTCCTCGCGCACCGGGAGCGTGTTCCAGACGCTTCCTTTCTTCCTGGCATGCGCGGAAATCACCTGCTGCACGCTTATATGCTTCAGGCGCAGGGCCGAGATGTAGCGGGCGTAAGCATGCAGTTCACCTCCCTGGCGACGGACCCATTCGTTCGGCAGTTCATTGATGTCGAGATTCGCGCTCCCGCTGAAGAGGGACAGCGCCCGGGTCGGGGTGGTGGCTGCAAACAGGCCGCTGGCAGTCAGGAGCGAGTTCCTGACGAAAGAGCGTCGGCTCGCAGAAGGAAATTTACCGGCTGGAAGAAGGTCGCCACTCCGGCGCAGGGGCTGACAAGGCATCGGGAATAGTATCAAATATTCAGAGGATGATGACCAGTCTAAAATGGTTCATGAGCCCCGGGGAACACAACAGGGCTCACTTGCGCATTTCGCAGGCAGTGGATTAATTTTAGCCTTACACGGGTGCAGTCCCGGACGGCAGGAGAACTCTCCTGCTTCCTTGTAAAATCGAGTCCAGAGAACTCTGTTTATTTTAAAATTAATTCAGGCATCCAATCTTTCCGGATCGGTCGTCTCTTGGAGATCCTGCCATGATTTTCGCCCCATTCTGGCAGCGACTCTTGCCAGAATCCGCCCAAAAGCCTGTCCTCCCCTGTTGCATGGAAGACAGTCCTGAGCGCAGAAGCACCCAAAATCTGATTCTGGCAGGTCTCTCACTTGTCCTGAGCGGCGCCGCCCTTGCTCTTCCGGATCCGATTCGCCCACTGTGGCCGGCCCTGGTGGCCCTAGGCCTTGTCTTTGCAACCCGACAGGCACCCCTGTCCCTTGCCACCGCCTGTCTGAGTGCCCTGATTCTCCTCTCTTTCAAGGACTGGTCCTCGTTTTCCGGATGGTTCGGTTGGAGTGGAGGCCTGGGGCGAACCCTCTCCAGTCCATGGCACTTCTGCGCCATCCTGTTCACCCTGTTGCTCGGCGCCCTCGCTACGGTTATCGAAAGCTCCGGAGGGCTCCTCCGGCTGTTGCATGCCTCGGAGGAGATCACGGACCGCACCCGACAGCGGTTCCTCTCCAGTGTCCTTGGTCTCGGTCTCCTCTGCTTCTTCGATGGACTCGCCAACTCCCTCATGCTCGGAAGAGTGGCTCGCCCGGTGGCGGACCGTCTCCGGATTCCGCGCGCCTATCTTTCCTACCTCGTGGACACAACCAGTTCCGCCGTGGCCTGTCTTGCCTTTCTGTCTACCTGGATCGTCACCCAGCTCGGCTATATTGCGCATCACAGCCCCCTGCAGGAACCGGCTTACCTCCAGTTTCTCTCTTCCATTCCCCATAACTTCTACTGCCTGTTCGGTCTCTTCCTTGCCTTCCTCTCGGTTCGCAACCGATGGCTGATAGGCCCCATGCGAGCCTGCAAACCGATCCATCAGGAAGCTTCCCCGGCACCTCGCACTCCTGAAAAACACGGAACACTGTCGAGCTGCCTCATCCCCATCCTCGTCCTTATCTCAACCCTGCCCCTTGCGATCATCCTGCTTCATCGCCCAGAAGCTGATGTTCCCCTTACCGAGCGCATCCAGCAATCGCTCAACGCATCCACTGTTCCCCTGGCCTTTGTGATCGCGAGCTCCCTCGCCCTCCTCACAGCTTTCATCCTCTTTCCTCCCCGGCGCCGACAGGAGCTTCCGCGGGTGGCGCTCGCCGGGGCCCTGCAGCTTGTTCCCGCCCTCGGCATCCTGCTGCTGGCATGGATTCTCGGCAGCCTTTTTGAGAGCCTGGAAACCGCTCATGTCCTTAGTCGCGCCCTCGGCAGCTGGCTTCCTCTTTCGGCCCTCCCGGCAGGCGTTTTTGTGGCGGGATGCGGCGTCTCCTTCATCTCTGGCACTTCCTGGGGCACAATGGGTCTTCTCATGCCCCTTGTCCTGCCTCTCTCCGGCACGATGGCGGCCGAGCAGGGGATTGCCCCGGAAGTTCTCGCCACCATCGTGCCCGCAGTGATCGGAGCCGTCTTTGGAGGCGCGGTCTTCGGGGACCACTGCAGCCCTTACAGTGACACCACCATCATAAGCGCTCTGGCCACCGGGGTCTCCACCCATGAGCACACGATCACGCAGTTACCATACGCCCTCATTACCGCCGGAGCAGCCCTTGGCCTCGGCTATTTCCCGGTGGCCCTGGGGATCCCGGGGTGGCTGGCCGTCCTCTCAGGCAGCGGCATCCTCACCGCTCTGGTCATTCTCTGGGTTCGGCGCAGCAGGGTCTCCTGAATTCCTCTCCCCCGATTCACTCGTCGTCGATGACGATGGAGGTGGGATCCCAGTCAATCTCCGGATAGCTCATATCGAGGGATTTCAAGGTGTCGACCATGATCCGGGCCACACAGAGATTGCGATACCAT
Source organism: Akkermansiaceae bacterium UBA7890 (assembly GCA_002501065.1). Lineage (GTDB taxonomy): Bacteria > Verrucomicrobiota > Verrucomicrobiia > Verrucomicrobiales > Akkermansiaceae > Roseibacillus_B. The sequence goes on along the minus strand of DLRK01000208.1, from coordinate 14,426 downwards.
TTGCGGTCGGCCGGGATGACATACCAGGGCGCGTAGCTGGTGGAGGTCCGTTCTATGAGATCCTCGTAGCAGTGCATGAACTCCTCCCATCGCTTGCGATCCCTCAGGTCGTCAGGATTGAACTTCCAGTGCTTGGACGGGTTCTTCAGGCGTGCTTCCAGACGGCGCTTCTGCTCCCCTTTGGAGATGTGGAGGAAAAACTTCAGGATGACCGTCCCTTCCTCCGCCAGCATTCGCTCGAAATCCATGATATGGCGGTAGCGCCGTTCCCACACCTCATCGGGAAGGATCTTTTTCACGCGGACCGCGATCACGTCTTCGTAGTGACTGCGATTGAAGACCGTGATCTTGCCGTTGCGGGGGACGTGCTGGTGCACGCGCCAGAGAAAGTCCCGGGCGAGTTCCGCCTGTGTAGGCTTCTTGAAGGATTTCACGTTGATCCCCTGTGGGTCAACCCGTGAAAAGACATGTTTGACGCAGCCGTCCTTCCCCCCGGTATCCATGGCCTGGATCACCACCAGCACCCGGCGCTTGTCTTCGGCGTAGAGAACCTTCTGCAGCGACTGCAACTGTTCGCGCAATTGATCGAAATACGGCAGGTAATCTTCCTTCCCTCCCTCCAGGAAAAGCGCCTTCTCATCCTGGTCGATGCTGTCGAGCGAAAGCTTCGCTCCCTCGGGGATCAAATACCGTTCAAGCGCTCCACGGGCTGGCATGGTCCGGAAAGTGTGGAAGTTCGTGCGCATGCTGGCAAGCCCACAGGCGGACTGGGGTGCATCGTTTCCGGCCGCGATGAAATTATCGCAATTCCCTGAGAATCAGCTGAAATATTCCCCCGGCTCAAACTTCCCGGGACCACCTCTCCCCGTTCTCCTTGTCCGGTCACGTGGACCTCTGTAAAACCACTCCCGCGCCCACTGACCGTTCGCCCCTCCCCACATGGAATCCGCTCCTGCTTCCGGTCCCGACCTCCAAGCCACTATTCACATAGGGGCCAGTGCGGTCTCCATGCTGTTGAGTCATCCTGGCAATGAGGAGGGGACCCCCGGAGAACAGATCGAATTCCTTGAGAAACCGCTTCCCCTGGCTCGTGATATCTTCCGCCACGGCCGCATCAACCGGTCCACCACCGAGCACGCGGTTGAAATCCTCCATGGTTTTGAGGAAGCGCTCCGTGAGACCGGAGCTGATCTTCGCCAGGTAACCCGCGCCGTCGTAAGCAATATCCTGGCCGAGGCCGAGAACGGTGAAACCTTTCTCAATCGACTCAAGATTGCCTGCAACCTCGGCCTGGAAATCCTCGACGACGGGGAGATGACCCGCCTCATCTACCTGAAAACTCAGAGACGGGTCCGCGACACCCCCAGCATGCAGAAGCGAAATACGCTGGTGGTCCATGTAGGCCCCGGCAACACCCGTGTTCTTCTCTTCCGTCATGGGAACATCGATCGCTACACGAGTTACCGAATGGGCGCTCACCGTACCGCCGAGGCCGTCGAAGCCACCCATTCCGACGGGGGCGCCCTCATACGGGTCATCCGCGAGCAGATCTCAGGACAGGTTAACCAGATTTTCTACGATTATGAGAACGAGGGCGTTGAGGACCTGGTGGTCATCGGCTTCCAGATCCAGCACCTCGTCCCCTTCCTGTCCAAGGATCACGCCACCAAGACCACTCTCAAGGCCCTCCAGTCCTTCGTAAGGGAAATGGCCGAGATTTCCGAAGAGGAGTGCGTCCACCGTTACCAGTTCGATTATCATGCTGTTGATGCAGTCGTGCCCGCTCTCCTTGCAAATCTAGCCATCGCCGAGATCTTCGGACTGAAGTCTCTCCGAATTCCTGACAGCGATTACGAACGCGGTCTCCTGATGGACCTTCCGCGCACCCCGACCCTCACCACCGGCTTCCATGATGAGGTTGTCCGCGCTGCACGGATCATCGGTGAAAGGTACAAGGTCGATATCAATCACGCCGACCAGGTAGCCAGACTGAGCGCCCAGCTCTTCGAGCAAACAGCGACCCTGCATAATCTTGGAAAGCGTGACGCCCTGCTTCTGGAGATCGCCGCACTCCTTCATGAGTGCGGTGGGTATGTGAGCCCGCACTCCCACCACAAGCACTCCCAGTATCTCATTCAGAACAGCGAGATCTTCGGGCTTTCCCGGACCGACGTGATGACTATTTCCCTGGTTGCCAGATACCATCGACGTTCCGGGCCACGACTGCGCCATGCCGCCTACCGGAATCTGTCCGCCGACGACCGGATCAGGGTCTCCAAGCTGGCGGCACTTCTGCGGGTGGCCGATGCCCTGGAACGAGCGCACACCCAGCGAATCCGGGATTTCTCGGTCGAGATATTCAGGCACAAGATCCAGCTCAACCTCGAAGGGGTCAGCGATGCTGCCGTTGAACGGCTCGCCATGCAGAGCAAAGGGGATCTCTTCCACGATATCTTCGGCCTCGAAGTCGTCATTGCGGAAGCGACCTAGAAAGATCATCATCCCTCCCGCCGGGATTGAAGGCGGCTTCCCCATCCTTTGTCTTCAGTCGCCAGATCTCCCTTCCGAAATGCCTTTCATTAATCGCGAACTGTCCTGGCTTGAGTTCAACCAGCGTGTGCTGGAGCAGTCCAGGCAAAGCACGACTCCTCTTCTTGAGCGCGTCAAGTTCCTCGCTATTGCGGACTCCAACCTTGACGAATTCTTCCAGGTGCGGGTAGGCGGTCTGGTGATGCTCCAGAGCTCCGGGAGCCGCGTTCCCGACATCGCAGGCCTTACTCCATCCCAGCAAATAGCATTGATCCGCAAACGGGTGGCCGCCTTTACCGAGATCCAGTACGATCTGCTCAATAACGCACTCATGCCCGCCCTGGCTGAAGCCGGCATCAGGATTCTCAAACTCAACGAGCTTTCCCAGGGACAGGATCTTCAGGCCGACAGTTTCTTCTCGGAGATGATCTATCCCCTCCTGACTCCTCTCGCCATCGAGGAGGAAGGCCCGCCACCCTCCATCCAGAACCTGCGCCTTTTCATTGCATGCCGTATTAGTAACCCGGAGAAGCAGGAGGGACGATATGCCTTTGTCCCCCTGCCGGAAAACCTGCCCCGCTTCATTTCCGTGCAATCCAGCAAAGGCAGCAGCTTCGTCGCCATTGAGGACATCGTGCAGCGCCAGCTCGGAGAGCTATTCCCCGGAGAAACGGTGGAAGCCAGCGCCCCTTTCCGAATCACCCGCAACAGCGACATTGCAGTTCAGGAAGAGGACGCCATCGACCTGGCCGGGGAGATGGCGGAGGTTCTTGCCGCCCGCCGCATCGGCACGACCATCCGGATCCAGATCGCGAAGGGCACGCCCCGCGACCTCCTGCGAGTGGTCCAGGAGGTGACCCGTTCCGGACCCGCCGAACTTTATCGCGTGGGAGGCCTGCTCCAACTCGCCGACCTGATGCAGATCAGCCAGCTCAGCGACCATGAAGAGCTGAGAAACCCTCCCTGGCCTCCCCTGCCTTCACCCCTGATCGACTACAGTTCCCCCATCTTTGAGGTGATCAGCGCCAGAGACGTCCTCCTCCTCCATCCTTACGAATCGTTCGATCCGATCATTCGCATGCTGGAGGAAGCCGCCCAGGATCCGGATGTTCTTGCCATCAAACAGGTTCTTTACCGGACCGCCAGTGATTCCCGCATCATTTCAGCATTAATCCGGGCCGCTGAAAACGGAAAGCAGGTCACCGTTCTCGTCGAGTTGAAGGCGCGCTTCGACGAGGCCCGGAACCTTCAGCGCGCGGAGATGCTGCAACGGGCCGGTGTTCAGATCGTCTACGGAGTGAAGGATCTCAAGACTCACGCCAAGGTCACTCTCATCGCACGCAACGAGGACGGGCGACTCAAGCGCTACGTTCACCTTGGCACCGGCAACTACAACGAGACGACCGCGCAACTCTACACCGACGTTTCCTACCTCACCTGTCGTCCCCAGCTGGTCGCAGATGCATCTCACTTCTTCAACGCGGTGACCGGGCGCTCCAAGCTCATGCGCCTGCAGAAGATCTGCGCTGCTCCCGTGCACCTGAAGGACCGTATCATGGAGCTCATCGAGGCCGAGGCCGATCGGGCACGACACGGAGAACCGGCCCTTATCATGGCCAAGTGTAATTCGCTCCAGGATCCCGATGTGATTAAAACCCTTTACCGGGCTTCCCGGGCGGGCGTGAAGATCAAGCTGAACATCAGGGGCATCTGCTGCCTGAAGACCGAAAGCAAGCGCTACTCAGAGAACATCGAAGTGCGTTCAATCGTAGACCGCTATCTCGAACACGCCCGTATCTTCTACTTCCATCATGGAGGCGATCCCGAAGTCTACTTTTCCTCGGCGGACTGGATGACGCGCAATCTGGAGAAGCGGGTGGAATTGCTTGTCCCGGTGGAAGACCCACCCAGCAAGAAGCGACTCATCCGGATCCTGGAGGCAGCGTTTCGTGACAATACCAACGCCTTCCGGATCCTGAAGGACGGGACCAGTGCGCCTGTCGCACCGGCCAAGGGTGAAAAGAGGTTCCGGTTCCAGGAACATCTCTACAAGACCGCGAGCAAGGCCGCCAGAGTCCGCCAGCGCGAGCGCTCCACCACCTTTACTCCCCACCGCCCTCCCGGGCACCGGGATGACAAGTTGGCATAGGGTGGCCCCGGAGGGGGCAAGGCCTGATAATCGGATCTTGATTCCCGGAGGATTCAGGCGAGACTCCTCCCCGCCTGTTGCAGCAGCGACAATCCCTCGGGCACGGTATGTCTCTCTCCTGAACACTGTATGCCGAGCACTGAAACGGGCCTGTAGTTCAACGGATAGAACGGTGGTTTCCGGAACCACAGATCGGGGTTCGATTCCCTGCGGGCCTAGTGCAACTGAAAGCAAACAGAATCACCAGGGAACCGGGTGATTCCGTTCTTCCCTACTTGAGAGGTTGTTTGCCTTCCTGGAAATACCGGCCGTAGCGGGCCACCAGTTCCGGGTGCTGTGCGGCGACGTCGTGCTTTTCTCCGATGTCGTTTTCGAGATCGAAGAGGGCGTAGCGATCCTTGCCGCGTGGATGAAGCTTCCACTTCCCCACCCTGATAGCCCAGGGCCAATAGAGGTATTCATGCTTCCGCTGCTCCTCAGTCCGGCCCAGCAATTCCGGCAGGTAGCTGATGCCGTCGATCTTTCCGGGAGCCGCTATTCCCGCCACTG
>DLRK01000208.1:0-8881 GCA_002501065.1 Akkermansiaceae bacterium UBA7890 | reverse complement strand
CCCGCCACTTCGCAGGCGGTGGGGAGAAAGTCCCAGAAGGCGCTGGGATGATCGCTCATGGTTCCCGGTTTGATTCGCCCCGGCCAGCGGGCGATGGTGGGAACCCGCAGCCCACCTTCGTGCATGCTGCGCTTGTGCCCCGAGAGGGGACCACTGCTCTTGAAGAAACGGAGGGTCTGTCCGCCCTCATCCGATGGCCCGTTGTCACTGCTGAAAAGGACGAAGGTGTCCCCGGTGAGGTGCAGTTCCTCCAGGAGGTCCAGGATCATGCCCACGCTGCGGTCCATCCGCGAAATCATCCCGGCATAGGCGGCGTGGGGATGGCTTTGCCCACAATAACCCCTCGTGTACTGGCTGCCGTAACCGGCGTCCTTTCCTCCGCCGGTGTTGCCCACTCCTTCAATCCGCGGTTTCTCGGGCCACCCGAGCTCCCGGTAGGGCGCGATCGATTCTTCGGGAACGGTGAGTTCCGCGTGAGGAATGCAGAACGGCACGTAGAGGAAGAAGGGATGCTCCCTGTTCCTGCGCACCCACCCCAGAGCCTCCTTGACCAGCTCGTCATGACTGTAGCTGCCCGCCCCCTTCCGGTATTCTCCATTGACCCGCAAATCGTGGTTTTTCGGGAAGAGGACCTTCTCTCCGTTGCGCCAGAGGAATTCCGGATAATAAAAATGGGCAAAACCCTGGTTATCGAAACCAAAGAAATGATCGAAACCCTTCCGGTTGGGGCTCCCCGGATGACCAGGCCGGCCCACCAGGCCCCACTTACCCACCATGCAGGTCCGGTAACCAGCCCCCTTCAACAGCATGGCAACCGTGACATCGCCGGCCTTCAGGCGTCCCCCGTTTCCAGTTACCGAGGCGTGCCCCATGTGCATTCCGGTCATGAGGGAGCACCGGGAGGGTGAGCAGACCGAATGCCCCGCATAATGGCTGGTGAGGCGCATTCCCTCCGCCGCCATGCGATCCAACCGGGGTGTCTTTATCTTCTCCTGCCCAAAGCAACCGAGATCTCCATAGCCCAGATCATCGGCCAGGATCAGGACGATGTTGGGGCGGCGCCCCTGCTCCGCCCCTGCTTCACGAATCCCCCCGCCGAGGAGGGAAACGGCAAGAATGAGTCGAAGGAGGCTCACTGGTCACCATTCCTGAGAAACTCGACCACGTCCGCCACGTCCTGCGCGGTCAGACCCAGCTGGTCTGCAGAGAGCATCAGGGAACGTTTCATCGGGGTTTTCGATTTCAGATCGGCCGCTGGAATCGACTGGGTGATCCCTCCCATCGATTTGACAATGATCGGATCACCTTCGGCCAGGACAACTCCCATGATGTTATGACCGTCTTTTTTGGTCACGAGATACTGAGCCTCAAACCCCAGCGAGATTTCAGCTGACGGATCGACGATAGCCCTGGCGACGATCTCACTGGGAAAGCGCTGCCCGAATCCAGTCAGATTGGGCCCCACGTCGACTCCCAGCTCCCCGATGACATGACAGGTGATGCAACGCCCTGCCACGGCCTTGCCCCGGGTGGCATCGCCTTTCAATTTGAGAATATCAGCCACCGGAGGCAACTTGGAGGGAGCCTTATCTTCCGGGGTGACCACCGAGACCAACTCGGCCCTGGCATTCCCTCCCTTGAGATTTTCGGCGGGTTTGTGAGCCTTCCACCAGCGATCGTTGTTCCACTTCACCCAAAAAACAGCCCGCTCTGCCAGATCCTTGTCCGGGGCCAGGTTGGCAATCTCCACCATGGCGGTGGCCGCACTGCCACTCCTCACGAAGGCGATCGATTCAAGGGCCTGCATCCGGTCCTCCGCCTCAAGATCATCATCAAAGACCCGATCCCGGAGGGCCGGGATCGCGGCCGCCGTCATGAGCCGCCAGACCGCACCCGCGGTGGCTCCGTCCCAGGCAGCCGCTTTCACTTCCTTGACCAAAGCGGCGTAGACCGCTTCTTCCTTCCCGGTTGCCCCCGTGCCAAAAGCCTCAAGGTAGGAACGATCCTCTCCATCGTAGCCCTTCGCAATCTTGACGAGGGTGGAGACCACCTCGGGAGTGCCGGCTTCATTGCGGAGATAGAAGGCGACCTCCCGGCGAACCGCCGGTGACTTGTCCCCCGCAAGTTTCCGGGCCAGCTCCATGGTCCCGGAATGACCGGCGCGCCGCAAGGCCCGGAAGGCTGTGATGCGGGCCTGTGGATTGCCATCTCCCCGAAGACTGAATATCTCCCTTGCACCCTTTTCACCGAGTTGAGCGAGGAGCCAGATCGAGCGGGCGGCCAGATACGGATTCTTGTCTCTCGCCAACGCACGCAAGGCGGGTATGGATTTCTCGCCGGCCTTCTTCAGACCAACGAAGCCAAGATAACGCGTATTGATGGCCGGGCTCCTGAGAGCCGTGAGCTGCCCCTTCTCGCTGTCGAGGTCGACCTTGGGCACGATCGATTTGAAGCCCTTGGGCGCGATCCGATAAATCGTGCCCGAGAGAGTACGATCCTGAGTGCCGTGCCCTCCGACCCGTGGATCGAACCAGTCCGCCACATAGATGGCTCCATCCGGACCTACCGTCACGTCCGCTGGTCGGAACCAGGTGTTGATGTCCCGGTTGGAACGTCCCTTGAAATCGGCCCCGGCCCACTTCCGGTCCGGGTTGGAAGTCATGAAATCGAAGCGTTCCATCTTGAAGCCGGCCTCCTCCAGTTCGGGCAGGTAGCCGAAGAGGACATTCTTGGCGGATTCACAACTGAGGAGGAGGCCGTTGTATTTCTCCGGGAGAGCGCCGTTCTCGTAGAAGGTGATGCCGGTGGGAGCGCCCCCGCCATAAACATCCCCCGGGGGCATGCTGCCGGGATCCTGCTGGCGCCATTCGGCAATGGGAGTGCTCTGCCCCGGTCGCCGGTCCGCACCCCAGGATCGTTTTCCGTCCACGGACGCAAAACCTGCATTGCCGTATTCCATCACCCAGCTGGTCCGGCAGGCCGGCGGATCGTCGTTGTCATTCTGAAAGAGGTCGCCCAGCGAGGTGATGATCTGTTCGTAACTGTTGCGGTAGTTGTGACCGATGATCTCGCAGTTCGTCCCATCGGGATTCATGCGAACCGAGAACCCTCCAAGGTAGACATGCCCGTCATCGCTCCTGTGACCGGCCACCTGCCGCATTGAATAGGGACTTCCGATCCGGAAGGTCTTGCCGGAACGATCAGTGAACTGAGCCCCCGTGTTGCCCTGGTTGAAGTACCACTTGCCATCCGGTCCGGCCACTACCGAATGCAGACTGTGATCGTGATTGCGTCCACTGAACCCGGTCAGCAGAACTTCCCGCTTGTCCTTCTCGGGGTTGAATACCAGGTCTCGATCCACATCGGTGTAGACGAGAAGATCGGGTGGTTGCGAGACCACCACTACGTTGTCAAAGACCGCCACCCCGAGCGGGGACTGCAGGAATTTTTCCTGGACGAAGACATGGGACTTGTCGGCCTTTCCATCGGCATCGGTATCCTGCAGGACCACGATACGGTCACCCTCCCCGTCCCGGCGGGCGCCCCGGTAATTGACCCCTTCTGCGACCCAGGCGCGCCCGTGGTGGTCAAAGTCGATATTGGTGGGATTGCGGAAGAGTGGTGACTGGGCCCACACCGTGACCTCCAGATCTTCCGGCACCACGAACCGCTCCACCGGCACCTCGGTCTCTTCCCCCGTTGCAGAGTTGCCCGCACCAGGCTTGGTGTTGAAGACGAGGAAGCGGACACTGGTGGTCTTGCCTCCCTGCTGGCCGACCCCACCCTTGTCCAGTCCTCCCCGGGCAACGAAACGGGTATAGCCTTCCGGGACATCGTATATGATGGTGGAGGGTGCGTGGGTCCCAATCCCGTAGGAGACGGGTTTGTCGTCCACCACCATCTGCTGTCCACCGGCATTTCTGTTCAGGCGGGCGCTCCCCCAACCCGCGAAGGCGGCCTTCCATTTGAGATCGGTCAACTTGAGCGTGCCCTTCGGGCCAACCAGACGCGGTTCCATCCAGTCCGCCCAGTCACAGCCGTAACCATCCCCGGTTTCGTCCACGACGAGGTAAAGGGAGCGGGATCCCTTGAGATCTGCCTCGATGTCCACCGCATGCCCGGGCGTCCTCGCCGTGACCACCGGACTCGCATAGAGTGGTTTTGGTTTTTCGGCGGTGAGAGCAGTGCCGACCAGCAGGGGAAGAAGGGATAATGCCCAGAGTGAGGATCTCATTGTCATAGAGCTTGCAGATGAGTCGTCATCACGCAAGCCCCCTCGCTGGTTTGGTTGACTGCCGGTCATTTTCCCGGTGATCTGCATGCCCATTCGGACTTGCACTCCGAAGCAAGGCCCCCACGATCCGGCATGCAGGTGGATGGGCGCCCCTATCGCACGGTTTGGAGCGATCCAGGCAAGGGAGTGGTATGCATCATCGACCAGGGACATCTCCCGTGGAATTTTGTCCTCAAGGACCTCACCACCGTCGAAGAAACCGCTGTTGCCATCCGGGAGATGCACGTCCGCGGAGCCGGGTGCATCGGGGCCACCGCTGGTTATGGAATGTGGCTGGCGGCCCGGGAATCCAATGGCTCCATGGAACGACTGGAAGAACTGGCCAAAGTCCTCACCGCTACCAGACCCACCGCTCGAAACCTCTCATGGGCAGTCGAGCGCCAACTCAAGGTTCTCAAAGCTCTTTCGATTGACCAGTGGGACCATGCTGCCCTGGCGGAGTCGGAGGCCATTGCCGACGAGGACGCCTCATGGTGTGAACGGATCGGGGAACATGGCCTCCCCCTCCTGTCCGGCATCCACAAGGAGAAATCGAGACAGGATCCGGTGCAGATTCTCACCCACTGCAACGCCGGATGGCTCGCCTTCACCGACTGGGGGTCGGCCACCGCACCAATTTATGCGGCCCATCGAGCCGGGATACCCATTCACGTCTGGGTCGACGAGACCCGCCCCCGGAACCAGGGGGGCCGCCTCACGGCATGGGAATTGCAGAACGAGGGAGTGCCCCATACCGTCATCGCTGACAATGCCGGGGGCCACCTCATGCAACACGGCAAGGTCGACATTGTGATGACCGGCTCCGATCGGACGACCTGCACCGGGGATGTCGCTAACAAGATCGGGACCTATCTGAAGGCCCTGGCCGCTCACGACAACGACATCCCCTTCTACGTCGCCCTCCCCTCTTCCACCATCGACTGGGAATGCCGGGACGGGGTGCGGGAGATTCCCATTGAGGAGCGTGGCGGGAGCGAGGTCTCCACCGTTGAAGGACTTACCCACGAAGGAGTTGTCCAGGGGGTGAATCTCATCAATCCCGGCTCTCCAACCGGCAACTACGCCTTTGACGTGACCCCCTCACGGCTCGTGACAGGATTGATCACCGAACGCGGAATCTGTGATGCTACCGCAGAGGCGATTGCGACCCTCTTCCCTCAGTCCGGACACGGGTGATGTCCGAAGTCGTTCGCACCCTCAAGGATGGCTACTGGGATCACACCACCGTGATCCGTGCCAGTAAGGGAACCCTCCGGGTTCGCAAGGAAAGCAGGGACACCGAGACCCCGGGCCCGTGGGCACACGAAGCCCTCCGAAATGAGATCTCCTACCTGGAGAATCTTCCAACACCTGCCGCGAACTTCTTCCCGCCCCTTCTCTCCTCGTGGGAGGAAGACACAATCGGGTATGAGATCCCCTATTACCAGGATCGTTCCGATCTCGCCCGCCTCGTCCTGGACGGCATTCCCGGACCTGCCGATTGCGAGGAGATCCAGAACCAGCTCGCGGACGCGGTTCTCGGCGGCCTCCACTCCGCGGAACAGGTGGGTGGTGCTCCCTTCTGCGCCCACCTTGAGGCGATTCTCAGCGAATCCCTGGAGACCCTTTCAGCCGTCGAAGTCTTCGAACCGATTGTGAATGGAACTCGTCTTCACCTGAACGGTCACCCGGTGCCTGGTCTTCGGGCCTCCCTCGCCCGGCTCCGCGCCTCGGGAATCCTCAAGCACCTCGCCCGGGAACCTTCCGTCCGCCTGCACGGGGATCTCATCCTCGAGAACATGCTCTGGTCACCCCTGCTCCTCATCGACCCGGTTTCGGTCGCGGGACTGACGATGGGGCATCCCCTCTTCGACCTGGTCAAGCACGAGTCCTACGCCCGGGGAGAACTGTACGCCATCCGGGAGGAACTGGTCACTGCCGGCCGCCTCCCCGACGGCTCCTACACCCTGGAGATCCCGTGGGGTGCCGAAGCCCTGCAGCCCTTTGACCGGATTGACCTGACCGTCGGATTCCGGAAGGAATTTATCAGGCAGCATGGCGAGATTAACCCGCACTTCTATCACCTCATTGACGCTTACTTCTCCCTCGTGATGGCCCGCAACACTACCGGACTACACCAGTTTGCCCGGGTCCTCAAGGGGTGCCAGGGTCTGGCCAGGGCCGGAGACCCCGACCCCGTCCTGCCTTCCTAGCCGTCTTTCACCTGCTGCCGGATTCCCCGGTAGCCCATTGAGAAGTAGATGAGGGTGACGAGGCACATGACGGCCAGGGCAGACCAATAGCAGGTCCAGCCCCCGACTTCTCCCACCACCATCCAGTCATAAAGTCTCCCACACACCAGCGTCCCCACCAGCGAACCGAGTCCCATGGAGGCAAAGGTGACCAGGGCCTGCACCTGTGCCCGGAACCGTTGGTCCACCCGTCGGTTGAGAAAGACGCGACCGGTCTCAAAGAAAAAGGTCCAGCAGATCCCGTGCAGGGAAAGCCCCAACAGGAGCCAGGCGTAGTGCGGAACAACCCCGGCGAAGGCAAAAAGAAGGTAGCGAATCACCGCGCAGCTCATCGCCACCACCAGCAGGATCTTGATACGCACCCGCTGAAGCCAGAACCCCATCATCAGGAAGGCCACCACCTCAAAGATCTGTCCCACCGTCATCCCGGCCGCCACCGAGCTGAAGCCCAGTTCCCTGAGATGGATGGGCGTGTGCATGTAGAAGGCCGCCAGGGGCACGGAGAGAAGAAAGGTGGAAACCAGGTAGACCCGGTGGTCACGGTTTTTGAAGATACTCAATGAGTCGAGACCGAGTGCGCTCTTCCACCCTGTTGAATCCCGCGCCATCGGAGGCGTATGAGGCAGGAGGAAGGCACACAGCCCGGCCATCAAGCGCAGGACGAAGGCCACATCTCCCACCTTGGCGGACTCGTCGAGGCTAAACCAGCTCACCGACCAGCCCACCACAACCCAGCCGATCGTTCCCCACACTCGGTAGAACCCAAAACTCTTCTGCTCATCCTCCAGACTGTTGAGCGCTATGGCGGTCAGCAGGCCCCACGCCGGAGCCGAGATCAGGGCATTGATCATCATGAAGATGAGAAAGAGCTTGGGACTGCCTGCCTCCAACGCGCGGAAGGCGGCCCACAGGAAGATCGCTCCTCCCGTAATGATGATTCCTACCAGTTTCTCAGCCGGAATGCGCTGGTCAGCCCGCGCACTGAAGAGAAGCGGAGAAATCATTCCCGCAATAGGACCGACCAGGAAAGCCCAGGTAATGGTCCGGTTCCAGCCCCGGGCTTCCAGGACATTGGAGAGCACGGGCAACCATGCCCCGGGGGCAGCAGCCAGGAGGCAGAAGACCACCGCGATCCAGTAGCGATGACCAACAATCCCCTCCCGGCGCACGGCGGGAGTATCAGGACGCAGAGCGCACTGTCGAGCGCGCAGTGGGACGGGTGGATCCGGCAGGATTCCAGGGCCCCAAGTCCACAGAAAACCTTAAAGCGATGCCTTTATCTCAGCGGCTAAATCCGGCAAATACATCGGCGAACTGCCGCACAACACCGCATCGGCTCCTGCCACGGTGAAATCCTGATAATCGGCGACTGAAGAAACACCACCCACTGCCACAAGAGCAAGATCCAGATTTTCCTCTTCAATTGCCGTCCTGGCCTCACCTAAGGCGGCCACGCAAGGCTCATGAATGATCCGGCCCAGAACCCCGGCCTTCACATAATTCTCGCCAAAGACGGGGCGCCCATCAGCGTGCAACACCTCGCGCGAAATTCCATTTACGAGGGTAATCCCATCAGCTGCATCCGCCACTGCGCGCAGGAAAGCCCGTTGCAAATCCAGATCCGGAAACACCCCAATCTTCAAGAGCAGGCTTACTCCACCAATCCCTGAACGCACTGCCTTGGTGACTGCCCCGGCCAACTCCACATCCATATACACCTGCCCTTCCGCCGAGCAGACATTCGGGCAGGAATAGTTGGCTTCCACCACGTCCGCTCCCGCCTCAGCCGCCCACGCCGCACACTGCGCATAATCATCAGCCACCTGTGCTGCGCCCCAATCCGATTCCGGACTGGCCACTACCGAAACAATCAATTGCTGGCCTTCAGCCAGTGATTCCTTCGCGCAAGCAATATCCTCACGCCAGAAGGAAGGCGCCATGGACGGCATCCCGAAACACACCGCTGAACTGATTTGCGCAAGATCATCAGGCAGGTTGTCAGTCGCATATACCGGCCCTTCGCCCGTATCCGCATCCACAAATACCCAGTTGGGGACCGGATAACATGCGCGCTCCACCGAACGCACCGTCTTGTAGGTAAGTAAATCCCAGCCGCGTGCCGCATAAGCTGAAATCCATCTGGCATTGGGCAGCAACCCTGCCGCTATCCCAAGGCGGCTATTAACCTTTTGCCCAAGAAACTCTTCCTGTGCGGGACGCGGCACCGGCGGGGGTTCATCCAGATGGGGTCCCTGCTCAAAGTTGTCCCGATAGGAGGCGGTAATATCGTAGGAGAAATCCACGGGAGCACAGAACTACCGCGACACGGACTCAATGGCTAGTTTTGAACGAAGCG
>DLRK01000192.1:3041-3718 GCA_002501065.1 Akkermansiaceae bacterium UBA7890 | reverse complement strand
CGCGGCCTGCGCACCATACGCGGCATCGCTCCCTTCGGCTTTGAGGCCCGGGCGGCGGAAACCTATGAACTGCGCCTCGATGAAATCGGCGCTCCCCGCCAGGTCACCATCATCGAACTCAGCACCGGACGGATCGCCAGCCCCCTCTCCACCCCGAAGAGATACCTCCAGCCGGGGCGCAACCGGCAGGTGGCCGATTGACGGCGACCTCCCCCGCCCTACCCGTCCTTCCGGATACAGTAAATCCGTGCCGCGGTCCGGATGAGAAGACGGTCCCCGGCGATGGCAGGGCTCGCCATGGCCATGTCATCTTCTGCCAGTTTATTGGTGTGAAGATACTTGAACTCCCTGCCGGCCTGGATCACCCGCGTTTCCCCGTCCTCGTTCAGGCAGAAGATCCTGCCGTTGTACGCCCAGGGGGAGACGGTGTAACCCGCCCCGGGCGGAAGACGTTTGCGTTCGTAGATGAAGGTGCCGCTCCCGGGGTCAAGGGCCCGCAGCCAGCCACGGTCGAGAAGGGAATAGAGCTGACCGTCGTAAAGCAGCGTACTCGGGTTGTAGGGGGCGGCCTCCCAGTTACACCAGGCCACGAACTCATTGTCGCTCTTCTTGAACGGCTTTATTGAGATGTCTCCCCGCGCTCCGGGCTTGATGGCGTAAATCGGCTTCTTCTTGTC
>DLRK01000192.1:0-2639 GCA_002501065.1 Akkermansiaceae bacterium UBA7890 | reverse complement strand
CCGCGGCGCCACCACCAGAGCTCCCTGCCTGCGAGGTCATAAGAAACTGTGCGCCCGCTGCCCGGCACCACGATCTCGGTCCGCTGTTTGTTCTCCCAGACATAGGGAACGGACCAGTTGCTTTTCTCTTCCCGCGTCACTTTCCAGACTTCCTTTCCGGTCTCCTTGTCGAGGGCAAGCAGCCAGGAATCCACCTCGTTGTCGTTGACGATGTAGAGGCGGTCCTTGTGCAGAACCGGAGAGGCCGCCGTCCCCCAGCTGTAGCGTGTCTTATGAGGCGTGAACTTTCTGGACCATTGTGGCTTGCCGTTCATGTCAAAGACGAAGACTCCCAGGTTGCCGAAGTAACAGTAGACCCGTTCCCCATCGGTTACCGGGGTCTCGGAAGCGTAGCTGTTCTTGACGTGGATGGCGGACTGCGGCCTGCCCTTGTGCACCTCACGCTCCCAGAGGATCTTCCCACTCTCAAGATCCAGGCAGTAGATCTTCCAGTGATGGATGGTCTCCGGAAACCCGGGCCGGTTGCCCCCGAAATAGAGCCCCTTCTTGGGCTTCTCCGACACTCCTTCATTTCTCACGGTGGTGAGAAAGACACGCTTGCCCCACACCACCGGACACGACCACCCGCGACCAGGCAGATCGCGTTTCCACTCCACGTTCTCGGTCGCGGACCACTTTTGCGGCAGGTTCTCGTGAGTGGCCACCCCCCGTGCCCCGGGACCACGGAACTGGGACCAGTTGTCAGTCTTCTCCGCTACGGAGAGGCAAAGCCCTCCCGGACCGGCCAGCAGGAGGACCACGAGGGAGAAAACGCGTCGGGAGCAGTTTCGATTCATGCATTATACCTGCTCAAGTTGGGGTATCGCGTCAATCCGGAAGGACCTCGACGCCGATTCCCGTTGACTCGGCCGCCCCGATATCGGCAGATCCCCTGAAACAACCCGTGACGCCACGGGGCTCAGAAAATCAGCCAGCATTCCGGAAGACATGAACGCCACCAACGAATCCATCAGCAGGAAAATATCCCGCCTCACCCTCACAGCCTCCGCTCTTGTCGGCCTTTCCATGCCTCTTCAGGCAGGGATCGGCGTGAAAGAAGGAGAGAAGATTGCCTTTCTCGGTGATTCCATCACGCAGGCCGGGGCCCGCCCCAACGGTTACCTCCGGCTTGTCATTCGCGGACTGGAATCTGCCGGGGTGAAGACCTCCGCCATCCCGGCCGGCATCAGCGGCCACAAGTCGAACCAGATGCTGGCCCGCCTCGGGCGCGACGTGCTCAACAAGAAGCCCGACTGGATGACCCTCAGTTGCGGTGTGAACGACGTCTGGCACGGCAAGCGCGGCGTATCCCTGGACGATTACAAGGTCAATATCACCAAGATTGTCGACCAGTGTCAGAGTGCCGGGGTGAAGGTCATGATCCTGACCTCCACCATGATCGGCGAAGACCAGGGTAATGCCAACAACAAGAAACTTGCCACTTACAATGACTTCCTCAAGGAACTGGCCGGGGAAAAGAAATGCCTCCTGGCCGATCTGAATGCCGACATGCAGGCCGCAATCGCCGCCAGCGAGGACAAGAAGGGCGGCAAACTACTCACCAGCGATGGCGTCCACATGAATCCCGATGGCAACAGGATGATGGCCACCGGCGTGTTGAAATCCTTCGGGCTGAGTGCCGAACAGCTCAAGAAGGCCCAAGCCGGCTGGTAGGCCGGCAGACACAAGAGCAAGGCGCAGGGCCGGTCCCTGCCTTGTCCGGATCGTGCCGCCCGGGAGGTATGGGGACGGAACGTGCAGCCGTGCATCCAACCACCGGCTGCGGGTCAACCGGGCACTGCCCATCAATGAGATACGGTCTCAATTACATTAAACGGAAACCCGAAATATCCCTTGGACCCGGCCTCCCGCGTCCTATGTTGGCGCCGCAAAACAAACGAATCATGCAAGGCGACGAACAGGTAATCGAGGCACTTAATGCGGGACTCACGATCGAACTGACAGCGATCAATCTCTACTTCATCAGCTCCAAGATGTGCAGGGACTGGGGGCTTGATCGCCTGGCCGGCCATTTCTACGACGAATCGATCGAAGAGATGAAACATGCCGATGAGGTTATCGATCGCATCCTGTTCCTTGGTGGCGTTCCCGAGATCGCCCGTTATCACGAGATCAAGGTCGGCGCCAAGCCGCGCGAACACATTGAGAGCAGCTACGAACTGGAGAAGCAGGCCGTCGCTACCTATAACGAGGCGATCGCCCTCGCCATCGAGAAGAAGGATGCGGGAAGCCGCGGCCTGATGGAACGCATGGTGGTGGAGTCCGAGAAAAGTATCGACTGGATCGAATCCCAGTTTGATCTCATTGAACTGGTCGGTCTGGAGCAATACCTCGCCCAGCAGATGAGCCTTGCCCAGCAGATGAAGGCGGGCGAATAGTCAGCCCGCATCATACCCCCCGGCAGGCGAAGGCCAGCCGGGGGAACGAAGCCGGGGCGCCAGTGGGGTGGGGAGTTTCCTTGCGCCTTGACGCTCCCCCCCGGGCATCGTCACAGTTTCTCCTCAGATTCACCGGGGGGCACCAATTCTTCCCTGCAAGCCCGCCCCTTCCATCATGATTGCACCAAACAAGATCCCGGC
>DLRK01000162.1 GCA_002501065.1 Akkermansiaceae bacterium UBA7890 | reverse complement strand
TTTTTCCAGAGGGGCCGGCAATTCCTGGGAAACCTGCAGATACCTCGCCTGGCCGCGGGCCACGGTCGAACCGAGGCCTTCGTAGACGTCCTGAACCGTGAACTGACCGAGCCCTTGTTGCGCGAGGACCGGGTCGCGCTTCTCTGGCAGGATCGGCGGACGCGTGCGAGTACGCAGCGGCGAGGGTCGCTTGCTGCTGATCGAGGGATCGAGATAGAGCAGCTCCCGATTCCCGAATCGGTCAATAACATACAAGCTCCAGTGCGACTGTCGGCCGGGATTGTGACTGACCAGGAAATGATCGCGCGAAATCGGCTCCGGATCGCGGAAGGTCTCGTGGTGAGACCGGTCCATCTGGTAACACGGCCGGGTATCGGGTGTGATGCTGGTGATAGCCGCCGTGTCGAACAAATCCTTGTTGGAATTGACCAGTGCGATCGGTCCCTGGTGATCGCCGTGGGAGATAAGCGTGCAGACGATTTCCCGGCTGCCAGGCACCTCGCGCGCATGGCCGTAGCAGTAGGGCGTATTGTTACCGAAGATCAGCTCGGGGTGAGTGCCATCGGGACGGATGGACCAGAGCGTGTGGCCGAAATCGGCTCCCTTGTCCAGATACTCTGAGCGGGTCCAGAGAATCCGCCCGTCACGCATCATGGCCGGATCCCATTCGCTCAGATTCGCGTGAGAAAGCCGGCGCAGATCTGTTCCATCGGGTTGCATGCGGTGCAACACGTAGGCCTGGGGCTCCCAGCAGAGAAACCGCGCGGCGCAGCGGGTGGACATGAACCCCAGTGCCCCGTCGGGCAGCGAGACCGGGTCAAAGTCGTGGAAGGGGCCCTCGGTCAACTGGCGCAGACTGCTGCCGTCAGCGCGCACTGACATCAGATGCCAGTACGACTGCCAGCCGTCCACCTCGGGTTTATCCGGCCGGTAGGCGAAATAGATGGTCTGTGCATCGAAATCCGCCACCGGGTCGCGCACGATACCTGCACTGCCGTCAAAGAGAGTTTCCACTTCCGCGCGCGCGGGATTCAATCGCCCATCGGCGTCGTGCGGGATTCGAAGCACGCAGATTCCTCCACCGGATGCAAACAGCGAATCCATATGCTCGCTGTAGTTGTGCGAAGGATGAAGCGGGTGGCGCTTTGCAAAGAGCACACGTTCGAGCGGCGCAAGTCCGGGATCGCGAAAAAAGAGCCGGCGCTTGGCTTTCCGCGCCGCCAGGAAGAGCCCGTCCGAAACCGCTTCCGCCGGATTCTCTGCCCGTCGGCGGAGCTCGGTGAGTTCGGCCTGTTCCCGGCTGACATCGAGTCCCAGCGTCGCCAGTCGTGCGAGCATCTCCTTAAACTGGACAAGCGTACGCTCCAGCGGTGCCAGCCGTGCCAGCCGCCCCCAGTAGGGCGGCCCACCGGGCACGGCGGAACGATCGTTCACGAAAGGGGAAAGGTAGTCCTTCGCATCCATCCGGCTCCATGTGTCCCGTTCCCGCAGGAACGCGTAGGTGACGGCGCCAGCCCAGGTTGGCTCCGGCAACTCCGTCATCGGGAAACTCAGATTGGGCTTGGGCAAGCCCAATTCACTGGCTGTGCGCTTTACCGTCCCGGCCTTTTGCCAGGTTTGCCCATCAAGCGAGAGGCACACCTCTGCCTCCAGGATCTGCCGATCTGCAAACCGGCTGTTCCGATCGCGGGAGAGGACCACCTGGGCGACCCGGGCGGGTTCAGGCAACTCGATCTGCACCCATTCTTCGTCCGTCGTGGCCGCAATCCAACTGTTCTCGTTGCCGTAGAGACCGTCGTTGAGATGCGCCACGGCATGAATGGCGTAACCGGGAAGGAGTGAGGAGGCACGGGGGACGGCCCCACGGCTGGCCAGGGCGAGGTTGGCAGGCGAGTCCGGCCCGTAGATCTCGAATTCGTCGAGGCACGGCTCACTGCCATGCGATCGGCGGATGACCAACCGCACAAAGCGCGCCTCTTGCACCGCAAACTCGATGGAGATGGTCAGGGCCTTGGCCTGTCGGCTCAACGTGCTGTTTGCCGCGTGGGCGGCAAACACCTCTCCGGTGATTTCGCGGTGGCCTTGGTCAATCTGGTTGGTCGACTCCGTGGCGGACGCGGATTGAAAGAGAAACAGTAACACCAGCATCAAGATCCCCGAGGCCGCGCAGCGAAATGGGACAATGTCTTTCATTGGAACTTTCTAGGTTGAGGTATTATGAATTGCTGATGGAAACGTGCCAAGATCCTATTGGTCGGATGATCACGTTTCGTTGCGGACGCGTATAAGCAGTTAGCAGTCAAGAAACTACCGAACTTTCAATCGGCCCGCGCGGTCACAACCAACTGGGGCGCAACTCTTGCCATCCAGGCTACAACTCATCGTCAGTATAGGGCTGTTTCCTGTCCCTTATTTCGGCTCTGATTCTTGATACCAGGGAAGGATCGATCTCTTTTTCCCAGCCGTTCCAGTTGGCGCCAACATAATTCAGGACAGCGGCAATCTGTTTGTCGTCATAGGTGTGCTCAACAGGCGGCATCAGTCCCATCCTGTAGGTTTGGCCAGCCAGCGGACCGGTCAACCCCTTGAGCAGAATCCTGGTCAGTTTTCCGTGCCCGTCCTTATCCCTGAAATATCGATTATCAAGAAGCGCCGGCGCCGCCAAATGTCCGGCTTCCTTCAGCCCTTTACCGTCCACTCCGTGGCAGGTGGCGCAGTATGATCGGTAGATGTTCCTGCCCAACTTGGTGACCAGACTGCTTCTGTTTTTCTCGTGCAGATCTTTCTGGTCTTTGCGAACGTAGGCAGCCACCAGCTTGTGGTCGGGATGGCGCTCAACCAGAAGTCGTCTGACCTCTTTGTGAAGACGTGTGTTCTTCTCATTGAACGACAGGTACAGTTGCGTGACCTGCAGCGGGTCCTTATCATTGAGCATGGACATCAGCTTCATCTCGACCTTGACGTCCTTTGCCTGAAGAAAGCGCTCGGCAATATGGATGGCCGCTGTCCGCACACGCACGTCGGCATCGCTCAGTTTCTCAAGCACGATTGCCTTGTCGACACCGGCAAGTCCTTCAAGTGTCCACAGCGCCTGCATTCTGGTCAATGGATCGGCATCACTGTCGATCATTCGCTTGAGGGCGGGGACAACCGACAGGTCTTTCCGACAGACGATCAGCTTCTGCGCCTGATCCCGCCACCAGCCGTTCTTATGTGTGAAATACCTGAGCAACTCGCTGCTTTTCTGATCAAGCATGCGCGGCTGTGGCCCTGGCGTCTTGTCGTCAGGAACAAGTCGGTAAATGCGCCCGTGACGGATCACGTCAACCATGCCCCATTTCTTGACGCGATGATAGCGCTCGATCCATTCGGGGCGCCCTTTGGTGGTCGGAAACCACGTGCGTTCCTGAACGATACCCCGATACATATCGGCAACGTAGAGGCCGCCATCCGGCCCGTTTTCAGTCCACACCGGCCGGAAATAGGCGTCGGGGCTGCGAATAAACTCGCTTCCGGGATAGGCGTTAAAGGACTTGCCCATGCCGTTGTTCCATTCGATCCGGCTCATGCGTATCAGTCTGCCAACCGGTTCACAGGTGACAACCCGACCATAGAATTCAGGCATCAGATGGCTGCGGATGAACGTCTGGCCGCAAGTGGCTGACGTGACTTGCAGCACTCTCTTCTCTTTGCGCCTGTAGCCGCCCTGGCTCTGGTCTTCAACCTCACAGGCAGACCAGACCTTGATGGTGTCCTCTCCAAACTCATCGATTTCCCCGGGAATAAAAGACGGATAACCGGCCGGCGCCTGGTAACCGTAGACAGGGTAAGTGTGATCGGAACAATACAGGCGACCCAGGTCGTCGCGCGACAGTCCCCATTGGCTGATGAACGGCGCCCATTCGTCGCTCCAGAACTGATAATCGCCGTGCAACGACGTCTCCAGTTTGCCGTCATCGTATCGGAACCGGTAGTAATTGGAGCAGATCGTGTTATCCAGATTCCACAGCAATCCGGTCGACTGCACCTCGATGTTGCCGGTGTTCACCCGACCTTTGTGAGCGATTTCCCTTCTATCGGCGACGCCGTCGTTGTCGGTGTCAAAGCAGGCCCACACGGTGTCTGACTGCGTTAGCGTCACAAGCACTCTGTCGTGCAGAGGCAATACCGCCCGCGGCAGAATGACGTTGTCCAGAAACACCGTGCGTTTATCCATCCTGCCGTCGCCGTCAGTATCAACGAGCTTGACCACCCGTGATATGGGCTTGTACTGGTCCGTGCCGTACTCGTCCTGCATGTAGGTCAGCCATTCGCAGACGTATATGGCGCCGTTGCCGTCAAACGCGAACATGACCGGCTCTTGGACCATCGGCTCGCTGGCGACCACTTCCATGCGGTAGCCGTCGGGGATCTGGATCGTTTTCGCCGCGTCTTCCGGACTCAGCGGTTTGATGATTTGCGATTCACCCGTCGCTGCAGATTCTTCAGCTTTGCCGACTGTAACAGAAATGATCGCGGCAACAAAAAGTGCTGGTACGATTTTCATGATGATTTCCGGTTAAGGCTCTTGGGCTTTTCTTTCATCTCCCATGTAGACCAATGAAGCGCACTCGTCAATTTCTCTGCCTGCCGGCCGGAAAAATGAGAAGCATGAACGTGCCCACCATGCCCTTCGCATTGCAGGTGAAGCGCTCCGGCAGTTCCTGGTGCCGCCGTGTCTTCTACCTCGGGGCACAATATCGCAGCACGAACTGTCGCTCCTACTCCCTGCCGTGGCAGTGCTTGAACTTCTTTCCGCTCCCGCAGGGACACCGGGCATTGCGGGAGATTTCCGCCAGGCGGGAGGGAAGCTCGACGTCCTCCCTGGTCTGGATCTCCATGATGAGAGCGGGCGAACGACGGCTGCGCCACAGGTCCGCCATGATCTGCATCGGCCCGTCGATGTGGCGAAAGAAGGCGTGGTGCCCCTCACAAAGATAATCCAGGCCCGGTTCGCCGTCCGGGGTCGTTTCAAAGCGATTCTTCGGACAGCCCCCGTTGCAGATGAAACGCACATCGCATTCGCGGCAGTAACGGGTCAGGGTATCGCGCTTCGCCATGCCGAAGCGCCACTGCTTTTCACTGGCCACCAGGTCGGCGAGTTCCGTTCCGTTGATGTTGCCCAGCTCATGCCGGGGTTCGACGAAGTGGTCGCAACAATAGAGATCACCGCTGTGTTCCATCGCCAGGCCCAGCCCACAGGTCTCCTGGAAAACGCACAGGCTCGGCCCCGACCCGGCCCACGCGGCAAGCGCCTCGTCAAAGATCTGCACGAACACGCGCCCGACGTCCTGCCTGACCCAATCATCGAAAATGGCGACCAGGAACTCACCATACTGCCGGCTTCCGACCGAAGGCGGAACAACCCCGCTGCCCTCCTGGAAGCCGGTGTCGTTGTCCCGGATTACGATGGGAATGAACTGAAGATGGAGGGCACCGGCTTCGTCGCGCAGAAACCTGTAGACCTCGAGAGGAGCACCGGCGTTGCCTTCGTGAACACAGCACAGGATGTTATGCTCCACCCCATGGCGCTGCAGGAGCCGCAGGCCGTGCATGACATCGTCAAAGGAAGGACCGCCTCCCTTCGTGACGCGGTAGCGATCATGAAGGTCTCGTGGACCGTCGAGACTGAGACCGATCAGAAAGCCGTGTTCCTTGAAGAACCGCCCCCAGTCGTCGTCGAGCTTCGTGCCATTGGTCTGCAGGGTGTTCACGATGCGGACGTCCGACCGGTGGTGCTTCCGCTGCAAACGGATCACTGTTTCAAAGAATTCGAGGCCCATCAGGGTGGGTTCGCCTCCCTGCCACGCAAAGGTCACTTCGGGCCCGTGCTGGGCCTCGATGTAGGAACGGACGTAATTCTCCAGGACTTCCTCCGTCATCCGGAAACCGCTCCCGGGGAAAAGCGTTTCCTTGGAAAGGTAGTAACAGTACTCGCAGTCGAGATTGCAGATCGGCCCTCGCGGTTTGACCATGACGTGGAAACTCTGCGGGCTCCATCTCGCCGGGCCCGGACCGGCCTGGGGCCCGTCTTGCTCCCTCGCTTTCACGGGAGACATCTCAACCCCGTTCCCAGGCATGGCACCAGCCAAGAATTCCCCGTGGTCATTCACACCGGACAAGGTGCTCGCCCCGGACCGCACACGGGTTGGTCAGGCGTGGCGGCAGGTGGAGGCGGGAAAACCCCGGCAGGTCACCTGCCTCCTGCAAGCACCTCTCTTGCCAACGCGACGGCCTCCACTGCATTCACCCCATATCCGTCAGCGCCGATCTGGTCGGCAAACTTCTGCGTGATCGGCGCACCGCCCACCATGACTTTCACCTCGCCTCCCGGGTCGGCCTCGCGAATGGCCTGAACCGTAGCCTTCATCGCCATCATGGTAGTGGTGAGCAGGGCGGAAAGTCCGACGATGTGGACCGGTTCCTTTTTCACCGCGGCAACAAACTGCTCCGGGGGAACGTTCACCCCGAGATCCCTCACCTCGAAGCCGGCTCCCTCCAGCATGGAGCCCACGAGATTCTTGCCGATGTCGTGAAGATCCCCCTGCACGGTGCCGACCACCGCACGACCCACCGGTTCCCGTCCCGCTTCGGCCAGCGGCGGACCCACCACTTCCATGGCCCCCTTCATGGCGCGGGCGGCAAGGAGCAATTCAGGAACAAACGCCTCGCTGCAATCAAACCGCCGCCCCATTTCATCCATGGCGGGCACCATTTGCTCGTCCACCAGCGCCAGGGGATCGACATCCTCGGCCAGGGCCTGCTCGGTCAGGGTTCGTGCGAGATCCATATTACCCTGGAGGATGGCCTCACGGAGAGATTGAGCGGTCGATGGTTCAGAAGACATGGCGATAATCTATTTGAGACAACACGACAAGCACGTTGACCTGGGTCAATTAATAGAGGGGATTCTTCTGGAAGGCTGTTTGTCAGGGTGCCCAGCAAATGAGCCCCGGAAAACTCATCACATGAACACGGAGGAACTCTACCAGCAACGGCTCAAGCGCTATGTCACGGCGATGCGCAACGAAAAGCCGGACATGATCCCGATCCGACCTTTCGTCGCGGAGTTTGTCGGCAAGTTTTCGGGCTACACCTGCCAGGAAGTCACGCACGACTACGAGAAGGCCTTCGACGCCGTGATCAAGACCGGCCAGGCATACGACTGGGACGCCATGGTCGTGAACATGGTCTGGGTCTGGACCGGCCTCACCCAGGGCCTCGGGTTGAAGTACTACGGCATTCCCGGCATCGGCATCCCTCACGATTCCGGCTTTAATTACATCGAGCCGTCCGAGGAGAAGGCCTTCATGCGCGCCGATGAATACGATGCCCTCATCGACGATCCCACCGGCTTTCTCTACAATGTCTGGTTACCCCGCGTCTCGAGCGAGGTGAGTGAAATCGGGCAGGGCTCCACCTTCCGGAACAACCTGGCCCTCGTGAAAGGCAGTACCGCCATGATGGTCTACTTCATGGCACTCGGCCCACACACCGAGCGGATGCGCAACGAGGCCGGCACGGCCTCCGCCATCGCCGGCATCTTCAAGGCCCCCTTTGACATCATCGCCGACAAGCTCCGCGGTTACATCGGCCTCACCATGGACATGCAGTCCCAACCCGACAAGGTGCTCAAGGCCTGCGAAGCCCTCGCCCCGCACCTCGCTCATGTCGGCCTGACCACCGCCGATCCGAGCCGGCAGGTGCCGATCGGCTTCTGGATGCATCGCGGTTGCGTGCCCTTCATCAACCCGGACCAGTTCGATTCGCATTACTGGCCGACTCTCAAGCCCTGCATCGAGGAGTTCTGGCGTCACGGTCACCAGACCCTCTTCTACGCCGAGGGGGATTGGGATCATCACCTCGACAATTTCGCGGAATTGCCCGATCGCAGCATCGTCTACCATGTGGATCGGGGTGACCTGTTCCTCGCCCACCAGAAGCTCCACCACAAGTTCGCCCTCAGCGGCGGCATCTCGAATGTTGTTCTCAGCTATGGGCAGCCCGACGAGGTCCGGGACCTCTGCCGGAAGATCATCGACGAGGTCGCTGTCGACGGTGGCTACATCATGGACGCCAGTGCCATCATGCAGAACGACACCAGCATCGAGAACCTCCGGGTCATGACCGATTTCACGCGGGAACACGGCGTCTATTCCCAGGGCGCCTCCCACGATGCGCCCTTGATGACTCCCGCCGACGGAGCGGACGTCGCGTCCCTCAGGGGACTGCAGGACTGGCCGTCCACCCGGATCCAACCGGGCGTGTGCCTGCCATGGGAGCAGAAAGTCGCGGAACTCCCCGACATCTCCGGGGACCGGGAGCTGCTTAAACGCATCTGGGAAAACGTCGATGCCATGGGGAATTCCTTCATCTGGCAATGCCTCCTCAGTTTCTGACCCGACGACCGAATCACCATCAATCCATCCGATCCAGCATCACATGAATACAATACATCTAGGCGTTAACATGGAATTCGTGCGCCATGAGGACAAGAGCTTCGAGTGGGGCGTGAAGAAGGCCGCCGAACTCGGTTACACCCACGTGGAACCGATGGTGCACTGGGGACGGGAACTCCTCAGCGAGGCCGGCTACTTCCACAGCGTCTCGATGCTCGACGATCCACTTCGCATCAAGCGGGCATGCGAGGAGGCCGGGATCAGGCTCTCCGGCCTCTCATCCCACACGCCCCTCTGCAAACCCGAGATCGCGGTCGAATACCTCAAACAGGCCATTCGGTTCGCGGCGGAGTGCGGGGCCCCGGTGGTCAATACCGACGAGGGTCCGAAACCGGCGTGGACCACCGAGGAGGAAGACCACATTCTCATGCGCTACAGCCTCCAGGAAGCCGCCTTCTTTGCCGAACCCCGCGACATCCTGATCGGGATCGAACCCCACCAGCAATACAGCAAGACTCCCGAGGGCCTCGATCGCATTCACTCCCTGGTAACCAGCCGCGCGATCGGCATCAACTATGACACCGGCAATGCCTACCTCTGCGGACACGATCCGCTTGAGTGGCTCCAGTCCGTTAAAGACAGACTCGTGCATCTCCACGCCAAGGACATCTCGGCGGAACAGTCCGGCAGCGAGCGCGGAAAGGTCACCGGCACCCCGGTGGGTTGCGCCTGCGGCGACGGTGTGATCGACTGGGAGCGGGTCATCGAGATCTGCCGCGGCCTCGATCGCGACATCGCCTTCTCGGTCGAGTGCGGCACGGTGGAACAGGCAGGTCGGTCGATCGAGTACCTGCGTAAGCTCATCGAGTGAGAAAGCGTTTCGATATGGCCGGGTTCAAGCCGCGGGCCGAGTTCCTGCGAGAGAAGAAACGTCATGGCGTTATTCCGGCGGATTCTGATCTGAGCAAAGACGAGATTGACGCATCCGAAGTTGACCGGAAACACTGGCCGACGACGTGGTTCAGCCCCAGGTAGCAATGCGGCCACTACTGATAATTCAGCACAACCTGTTGCCCGGTCGGCCGGAAAGACTCCGGACAGCTGCCCGGAGCAACATCGTGAAAACATGGACCACGAAAACAAAAACACCTTGTATCTCCCTGTTCAGTCTTTCTCTCTGCCTCCTGCTGCAGTCGCAGGCTGCGGCCCTGAGTGATCCCACGAGAGCAACGATCGAAGCCGACTGGCAGCGACAGGAACAGGTGACACGCCAGCAACGTGCGGACACGCCGCAGGCTCTCGCTGCGGCCCTGGAGCGCAGCGCACTGATGATCGCGGATATGCGCAAGCTCGGCGCGACCACTGCGGCAGCGACCGCGGAGACGGCCTTAGCGGCCATCATCCAGCAACAGCAGGCCCTGACCAGGGTCGGCACAACGCCCGGCGAGGCCTGGCTGCAGCTCTACCTGCAGGCCCGCTGGGCAACTCGCACCCTGGCCTTCAGCAACCCGCGCCTGGACTTCGACGAACTGCTCTTTGTCAAACGTCACTGGCCGAGCTACGGGCATCAGTGCGCCCACCGCGTCGGCGAAGCGCAGACCCCAGGCGCCACGCTCAGTATTCTCAAAGGACTGCATCCCGGTGGCGAGGTGCGCGAACTGCTCTCCGGCGAGTTTACCAGAGGCGGGATCGGCCGGCCAGACCTGTCGTTTGACGGCAAGCGCGTGGTCTTTCCATTCGCCGCACCCCGAAAAACCGGAGACATGACCTATCACCTCGGCGTGCCGGGGCAGCGCGGCGGCCGCTGCGTGATGTATGATATCTACGAAGTGGACGTCGCCGGCGGCGCCCCGCGTCGCCTGACCACAAGTCCCGACACCGAGGACACGGAACCGTGCTACCTGCCGGACGGTCGCATCGCCTTTACCTCCTCGCGCGCCGGTCGTCTCGTGCAGTGCGGCGACTGGGCGTTGGCCTGCGGAATTTACAGCATGAATCGCGAGGGCGGCGAAGTCCGCCAGATCACCGAGCCGAAGGAAGGTGAATTCTACCCCAGCATCATGGAAGACGGGCGCATCATGTACACGCGCTGGGATTACATGATGAAAGGCTACAACGTCATCCAGCAGCTGTGGGCGGTGAACCCCGATGGCACACGCGCCCAGCTCGCCTACGGGGATCACTATCAATTCTCCCAGGGTCCGATCACCTTCTTTGAAGCGCGACAGATCCCCGACAGCAGCAAGGTCATCGCCACCGGTGCCGCACATCACAACGCCGGGGTCGGTCCCATCGTGATCGTCGATTTAACCAAGAACCGGGGCGGTCCGGATTCGATGCTGAACGTCACACCTGAACTCGGCTATCCGGAGATGAACGGCAGGATCTACAATGAGACTGGCGGCAAGGAACATCGCAACATGAGTAACGTCAATTCCGCTCACGGTTGGTACAGTTCACCGTATCCGCTGTCGGAGAACCACTTCTTGGTTACCTATGCCTTTGACAGGAACCACAACGCGGCGGCAGGTTACGCGCTCTACCTGCAGGACGTACACGGCAACCGTGACCTGATCTACCGCGCCACCGGCACTTCCTGTTATTCACCGATCCCCCTGCGCAACCGCAAGCGGCCTCTGGCTCTGCCGAGCACAGTCGACAACACCAAGGATACCGGAACGCTGATCGTCGAGAACATCTACCAGGGACTTGAGGGCGTGGCGCGGGGCACCATCAAGTACCTCCGCGTTCTGGAAACCAAATCGAAGGTCGTCCACACCACGCCGCAGCGGGTGGACGTGGGAATGAACAGCGGGTGGGACATGCGCTCGGTGCTGGGCACCGTGCCGGTGGAGGCGGATGGCTCAGTCCATTTTCAGGTGCCGGCCGACAGGCAGATTTTCTTCGAGGCACTGGACAAGGATTACCTGGAAATCCGGCGCATGCGAAATTTCATGAGCGTCAAGCGGGGGGAAGTCACCAGCTGCATCGGCTGTCATGAACCCTATGGATCGACGCTTGGAAAACGGGATACTCCACCACTGGCACTGCAGCGCGTAGCCTCGACAATCGAAGCCCCGCCATGGGGCGCGGACAGGCTGGGATTTGAAAGCGTCGTGCAACCGGTTCTCAGGCAGAACTGCGTCCACTGTCACGATGGCACCAAAGGCCCCCGGAAGAGCTTCAATCTGCGTGGCGGCAGGATGGTGGTGGCACCAGCAGGCTTTGATAGAGACGCGGGACCGCAGCATCATGTGTCCGACTCCTACCTCAAGCTACTGCCTTACGTGAGTTATATTCGAGTGGGTAGCTATCAGGGTGAAAAACTGCCGCTGGCGCCGCGGGCCACTGGATCTCTCCAGAGCAAGCTGATGCTGCTGCTGAAAACCGGCCACCATGACGTCAATCTGGCCCTGGCCGACTGGCGGGCTCTGGCGGCGTGGATCGACTGCAACGCCCCGTATTACGGTGGCTGGGACGAGATTGTCATCGGCAGGCAGCAGGGGGTCCCGGGGCGCGGGACGCTTTCAACGCTGCGCCAAGCAACTCCCACTGACGACCGGCGAATCAGCGAGCGCAGGAAGGCACTGAGCCACGCGGGCCGGGTGGTCGCCTACCTTGACTGCGGTGTGCAGCTGAACTCCGGCGGAGACGAGGTCAGCATCACGCAGACCCGTGGCAGGGGGTGGAACTACTGCCCGGCCAAAGAAGTGGATGGACTGCTCGCCACGCAGGCGGACATCTGTTTTGACGAAAATCAGGTCACCTTTGCGCTGAAAGGGTTGAGCCTCGGAAAGAAGTACACGCTGGATATGACCTGGTGGGATTACAATACCGCTGACCGCAAGCAGAGCATCTGGCTGGTCAACGCCAAGGGCAAGCGCACCAGGCTGCTGGCCCCCACCGCGCTGCCCAGTTACCACGAATCAAGGAAAATGCCTGGTCACGTATCGCTTGACCTGCCGGTCAACGACGAAGGAGTCACCATCGCGATTCAGCGCGAAGGCGGCGCCAATGCCGTGCTCAGCGAAATCTGGGTGACGGCGTTGCAGTAGAAGCGGCGGGCATTTGAAGAAAAGGAATCAGGAAATGAAATATTACGCACTGTTCGTCACAATCCTGCTGTGTGCATCCAACCCGGCGATCAGCGGAAAACCGACGCCACCGGCGACGCCGCGCACGGCGTCCACGGTCACCGGGCACCGGCTGTTGCTCGGCGGTACCGAGCTGGGCTACGTTTATCTGCTCGACGCCAGGGGCAGGGTCGAGTGGTCATATGCGGTCAGCGGTCCGGTCTGCGACCTGGCCCAGCGCGCCAACGGCAACGTTGTCTATTGCAACGCCCGCGGCGCTGCCGAGATCACCCTCGACAAACGCGTTGTCTGGGAATTCAAGGCGCCGAAAGGCACCGAGATCTTCACCTGTCAGCCGCTGCCGGACTCCGGCGTACTGATCCTCTGCAACGGAACTCCGCCGATGCTGCGGGAGTTCAACACCAAAACCAAAAAGATGATCGTCGAGATTGAGATTCCAACGACGACCAGGAACGTGCACGGCCAGTTCAGGGTGGCGCGCAAGACGCCGAAGGGCACCTACCTGCTGCCCTACCTTTCGGAGAACAAGGTCTGCGAGCTTGACGCCACCGGCAAGGTGGTGCGCACCATTACCGGCATCCACGGGCCGTTCCACGTGGTCGCTCTGGCCAACGGTAATATTCTCATCGGCGGCGGCTACGGCAAACAGGTCATCGAGGTGGCGCCGGACGATTCGGTGGTCTGGAAAGTGACCAACGAGGATCTTCCCGGGGAACCATTCCATTTCGCCGCCGGCATCCAGCGCCTGGCCAACGGCAACACCGTCGTCGCCAACTGGGCCGGGCACGTCGGCAAGGCGCCCACGTCACAGCTCCTCGAGCTGACGCCGGAGAAGAAGATCATCTGGAAGTTCAACGACTGGAAGAACTTCACTGCAATGTCAAACATGCAGGTCCTCGACGAATCGGAGACCGGTGGCAGATCGTATCGCTAACTGACCGGAGAAAACAGTGCGCCCCCGGAAGATGAACGGTCGCGGCACCCGCCTCCCGGATCGCTATCCAGGCCAGCTCCAAAAAGGAAATCCCTGGCAGTCAGGCACCGCTTGCCGGGTTACGGAACGGGAAACCGGTTCAGTCGGGGCGGAAACCATTTCGCCATCAGGCAGCTCCACGACAACATGGTCACTGGTCGTGTCGGCAAGCGGTTCTTCTCCCCGCACCCATAACTACTCCCCCGCCCCACCGCTCGCTCTCGGCAGACGGTTGTAACGCTCGTAGACCTGGTCGACGCTGGCACCCGGGGCAACACGGTAGACTCGCTTGGCGCGGCTTAAATCATTGTTGATAAACGTCACGTCACGAACGTCTTTGCTCAAATCCAAGAACGTTCCGGTGCCTTTCACGGCGCGGCAGTTGTGGATGAAGGCGCCCTCGACCTGCTTGAGACCGATCGCCGGGGCAGCCGAGGAGAGAGACTGCCGACCACGGAAACCGTCGATTTCGAGATCGTTCACCTTCCAGCACCGAAGCGCCGCGCCCCAATCCTGCTTCTCCGGGGTGTTCCATTTGACCTGCACGTTGCGAAGATTCAGGTCCGTCACATGGCGAAAGAAGAGCGAATAGGGGCTGGTGCCATGAAACCCATAAATTGGAAAAGGGTAAGGCGGGTTCTCATTGAAGCGACATGTTTTCCCGCCGTACATCAGGAGCTTGATGTTCTCCAGCGTCAGCCCTTCGACATAGCCTTTCTCGGCCCCGTTCACACAAACGAGTCCGTTGGCCGAGGCCGTGACGTTTGAGATCGTCACGTTTTTCAGAACCCCCGGCGGTGGCAGAGGAGTGTCTTTGGGGACTGCCTTTTCGACATACAACGGGAAGGACCACATGTAGATGGCCGTGCCCCCGCCTTTGAATTTCTCGGAGACGGACATGACCACGTTGTTAATCATCACTCCGTCGACGACGATGTCGGTCCAGACTCGAAATCCGATTCCACATCCGGAATCATGGATCGTGCTGTTGGAGAAGGTGAGATTCCGGACTCCCGAGATCATCAACGCGGTCTCCGACGTCTGGAGTTTGCAATTGGTGATCGTCACGTCGCGACTCTTGCCGAGCACGACGATGCAGTCGTCCCCGGTGATGATATCGCAGTCCGAGATTTGAACCCTGGTGCAATCCCACAGATTGATGCCATCGGTATTGGGACCGTCTTTTTCGTAGACGCCATTTCTCATGGTCACGGCACGAATCGTAACGCGATCGCAACGCCCCAGGCCGATATTCCAGAAGGCCCCGTAGTTCACGTCGATGTTCTCCAGCACCACGTTTCGACAGCGATCGAAACGCAGCATGTCGCCTGTTCTGGGAAGCGGGATCTCACCGTTGAGCCACCGCTCGAGCCTGCCGTTGTCCCAAAACCGGGGACCATTTCCATTGATTGCGCCCTGGCCCCGGATCACGACATTTTTGGCCTCGACCGCGTAGATCAGGTGTCGATGCTCCGGGTCATAGTCACCCAGGTCCGTACTCCCCCAGAGGGTGCAACCGTTCTCCAGATAAAGTGTGACGTTATCACGCATGCGGATCGTTCCGGAAAGATAATTGCCGGGAGGAAGGAAGACCGTGCCACCGCCTTCGGCCGCCGCGCGATCGATCGCTCGCTGGATCGCTTTGGAGTTGATGGTCTTATTGTCCGGAACCGCACCAAAGTCCTTGATGTTGTAAACCGGAAAAGCCGTGGGAGACTGGCCGTCGGCCTTGGCCGTGCTGGCTGAATTCTCCTCCCCTGGACTCTCCCCATGGAGTGGTTGGCAGGTCACAACGGCGATGAGCATCACACCCGCCACTGCCGGGATCCTTGGCCACGTGAGATAATAAATCGTGCCGAACGCACTTCGTATCGGGTGGGTCATATTGCTCTTCTGCCGTCGGCAGAATCTCCTCAAGATGTCGATCAATTCGTTTCAGCAGCGCAATTTACTTTCGCTTAAGGATCCCCTGAATCACGCGATCTCTCGCCTTGTCAATCGCGTTGGGGTCGCGGGAAAAGTCGCGCAGGTCGCGGCAGATGCTGCCGACGATCTTGTCGGCCTCTTCAGCACCCCCGAGGTCGCGGAGGACCTGCAGTAACTCGAGTTCCTCAAATCCGTCCCGCAACAGCGCCAGCCGGAGGCTGCCGACCGGGCCTTCAACGTTGTCCTGGCCGGTGTATTCGCGGACCAGATGGCCGGGATAGATCAGCGAACCTTCGCCCGAAGCAGGCGAGTTGCAGTTGGAACTCTTCCAGCCCGCAGCGTCCATCCAGGGATCCCTCACCTCTCTCCAGTAGGTGGCGGTCCAGTAGAGGAATCCACCCAGCTTGTAGCGTGCCGTGAGCCATGAAATCATTCGCATGTCGGCCGCCTCTCGATCGATGAATACGTTCGGCTGCGGGTAGAGCTGGTCACAACTGATGTACCAGATCACATGGTCGCCGGCCCGCTTCCGCTCGAGGATGCTCTCCGGATCAAGATAAACATAGTTCCCGTGGGTGATCCAGGCATTGAGGTGGCCCACCAGGGAACCCCAGGCGGGATTCTCCGGTTTCGGTTGCTCGGTCACCGCCAGACCGACCCTGGCGTCCACCGGACGAATCGCTTCCGACCAGTGACGCGCGGCCTGGTAATCACGGGCGGATTTCGGCTCGTCGACGGGCACATGAAAAATCAACCGGTCGTACCAACCTCGCTTCCTGGCGTGGGCGATCACCTGCCGGCAATGCTCTTGAACATGTGCCTTGTAAGTCGAAGAAAAGGCTTTCCCACGTGGCGGCCGGGGAATTCCCATGGGCGCCGGAGAGATGAAAAACCGCCTGCGGCCGCGGTCGAGAAAGAGTTTCTCCAGTTCCGGGTCCTGGCACTTCAAGACATACTTTCCCTTCTCCAGCCGCCCACTGAGCCCGGGATTGGTCCGCGGATCAAAACCCTGGTCGAGGAAGAATTCAAGATACCTGCGGAAGGTGCGCTTGAACTCGGAACTATCGAGCTTCACACCGTGAACCCGCGCAATGTGGTTTTCCCAAAGACCGATGTTGACCGGATATTTCCGCTCTTCCGGCAACGTGATATCCCAGACCTTCAACTCGATCTTCACGCTCCCAAGCTCCTTGCCAGCGGAAGAAACGGTGACCGCTCCCCGGTAGCGACCCGGTTCCTGATCGCGGGGAACGGTCAATTCCACCCAGATCGGCTGGTTTCGTTTGCGGAGACCGTAATGCAGCGGCGCCGCGTTGATTCGAAGGGGCTGA
>DLRK01000128.1:459-39993 GCA_002501065.1 Akkermansiaceae bacterium UBA7890 | reverse complement strand
GACCGGTTGGACCGGTTGGACCGGCTCAGCTTCGCCCGGAAAGAGCCCTTCCACGTTGACCGCCGGGATCCATTGGTCCTCCAGGATCTCAGTCCATATCATGGTTTCCCTCGTGATCGATCCGCTGGTAGCGAATCTCTCCAACTGGTCAGCGGTGTAGGGGCCGTATTGCTCCTGATTGACCACGCTGATGAAGTACCATTGCTGTTCCGCTTCGGACATGCTTCGCGGGTTTTTAGATTCGGGGTGCCGCGGTCGCAAGCAACCCGCGGGAATTAAGGAAATGAGGAATGAAAGACCTTCTCACAGGTCTTTTAACGGGGCAGGGGAGGGAGGAGCGGATTAGCTTCGTTGAATTTCTCGGGGAGAAACTCAGCCGGAATAAAGAGCGGGCTTACTTCCTGCACATTGCGCTGTTTCGCGAGGGTGCGGGGCCAGGCCTGATGGTCAAGCAACTCCCCATTGTAGAACAGCTCTACTTCCTGGCCGAAGTGCTTGCGCTCTCCAAGGAGGTGGATATCGCGATTGTCACCGGGCGGGATAACGTAGCTATACTGCAGGAGCTCTTCGCCGGTGTCGTTCCAGTTGAGCGGCGCGGTGAGCCACTTGTGGCTGAGCTCGCTGTCGGAAGTCGCCTGGTGGATTTTGCCGTTGCGCTTGTCGTAGAAGGTGACCTCGATAGAGAGCTTGTTATTGTCGATCTCCTGGCCCGGTGCCGCGAGGACGGGAATCCTGAGAACGATGCGCTCGCCGTTACCGCCCGTATCATTAAAGCGGCGGATTCGTCCAAGGGTCATCTTGCCTTCCATCTTCTGGGCCTGCTCGAAGCCGACGCTCAACTTGTGGGAAGCCAGTTCGTAGAGAGCCCCGGCCTTGACGGGCCCGAGGTTGAAGACCTTCTGATAATAGTCGGCGGCTTTCTCGTAGTGGCCCACCGCCCCGAAGACCTCGGCGAACTGGTAGAGGACATTTGGCTCGGCGGGGGCCTTTTCCTCGGCGGCTTCCAACTTGAGGACAGCTGCACCGATGTCGTCCTTCACCCGTGCTTCGCGGGCTTCCTGGACCAGGCGCTCCACTTCAGGGTCGTCGATGAAGGGAGCCTTGAGAGTGGGGGTTGTTCCCAGACGGCCCACCGGCCTGCTCAGCAGTTCCTCGGCATTGGTGAAGGCCTCTGGGATGGGGAGAGAGGGTGTCGGCGTGGGCACAGGCACAGTCGACTCGGGTTCCCCTGCGGGCAGGGTTATGGGCACGTATTCCGTGACGACTCGTTCCACCACGGCCGGAGAATCTCCGGGGGTGGTGCGCAGGGCCAGGGCGACACCTACCGCCACCAATTCGACGAACGCCACTACGGCGAGCATCCAGCAGGCTGCGCGAAAGGTGCCGAGCCGGACCTGGGATAGAGGGGCATGGGACGACACGGGACCGGGAACCTAGCGGGGGACCAGTAGGCCGTCAATGGCGCCCTTCGGGAGGTTTTTGGTCCCAGTTGCCCTGTTTTAAGGGATCCGGCGGCCTACTGAGGAGAAACGAACACCTCATCGCGGGGGGGTTTGCAAGGGGCCGCGATCCACAGTATCACTCCTGCGTCTTGCCGCGCAGTTTTCGTCCAGTGCCGGGATTCCGGCCCGTCGATCTTGCCCTCGGCCCTGCCGAGGTGGCTGCCGCACTACGCCATTTGCCCGGGCTGGCCTTCTTCGACAGTGCGGGCAATCATACATGTGCTCAGGCGCTTTCCATCATTGCGGCACGGCCGACCCGGGAGCTCGTGGGCACGACCGACAACCTCGGTGAGTTGCGGGAGGAACTTCGCGCGCGTGCAGTAAATCGTCCCGACTGCGGATTTCCCCTCGGAGCAGCGTGCGGGTGGATCACTTATCAGGGCGAATTTCGCTTCGGGCTCTACAACGATCTCCTCGTTTTCAGCCATGCTACCGGGCAATGGTTCGAGGTCGGCTCGCTTTGCGACGATCTCCAGCCCACTCCGCCGCCAGGGGGGGAAATTTCCGCAGAATGGGCGAGCAACTTTACTCGGGAGGAGTTTCTGGCACGGGTCCGGGTTGCGCAGGACTATATTGCGAGTGGCGACATCTACCAGGTGAACCTCTCCCAGCAATTCCACGCCACCCTGCCCTCGCGGGTGCCGCTTTTTGCCCTCTATGATCGGTTGCGCTCCGTCTCCCCAGCACCAATGGCAGCCTATCTGCAGCACAGGGAACGCGAGATTCTTTCCTCTTCGCCGGAGACCTTTCTGCGCATGCATGGGCGCTCGATAGAGACCCGTCCCATCAAGGGAACGCGGCCGCGCTTTGCAGATCCGGAGCTGGACAGCCGGTCAGCCTATGAGCTGCAGACCTCGGAGAAGGAGATTGCGGAGCTGGTCATGATCACGGACCTTGAACGCAATGACCTGGGCCGGGTGTGCGAATTTGGGAGCGTCAAGGTGACTGAGATGCTCAAGCACGAACGCCTTGAACAGGTGCATCATCTGGCCTCCACCGTGACTGGCCAGCTCCGGAAAGGGGCCGATCAGCTCGATGTCCTGCAGGCCTGTTTCCCGGGCGGAAGCATCACGGGCGCACCCAAGAAGAGGGCGATGGAAGTGATTGCAGAACTGGAGACGGTGCCGCGTGGGCTTTACACCGGGGCAATCGGCTATCTCGGGTTCAACGGGGAGAGCCAGTTCAACATCGCAATTCGGACCCTGGACCGGGAGGGTTCACAGCTGACCTATGGGGTGGGCGCGGGAATCGTGGCTGACTCCGATCCGGAGATGGAATACGAGGAAACCCTGCAGAAAGCGGAAGGAATCCTGCTCGCCCTCGGGCCGGGAAAACACGGTCTGGCCCGCCCCCGGCAGGTTTGTCCATAGGCTGCGCCTGGAGCCGTGGTCGTCTGGCAACGCTACCTCCGCCGCCCGCGGAAGCGGTTGCGCGGATCGCGCTCGTCCACGGTCTCGGCATCCTTGTAGCGCAGGATGCCATAGTGACGGAGGTTCCGCATGAAGGTCTGCGCGTCGCCCTTCATGTCGCGGTCGTAAGCGAGGGAACCGAGGAGGCCTTCACTGTTCTTGACGCTCTTGAGGGCGCCTCTGGCCTCGTCCGCCACTTCCGAGATGGACTCGACTGTGCGGGGCACCTTTTGCAGAGCCGGGCCGAGCTTGCTGATCTCGGAGGACGCCTGGGAAAACGTTCCCTCCGCCGCCTTGGCGGCCTGGTCGAAGTCCTGGATGGCATTCTGGGCGTCGGCGAGGAGCGGTTTGATGTCCAGGCTGGCCTCCTCAATGTTGCCGGCGGCGCCTTCCAGGCTGTCGAGCGCGTTGGTGAACTTGGCCATGTTTTCATCCGTGATCAGGCCGGTGTTGATACGCTCGAGACTTTCGGCGAGCTGGGCGGAAACGGAACGAAGGTCATCCAGGGCGCCGTCAACCTTGGAGAGCGTCGTCTTGCCGCGCGAGATGAGGACCGCGGCATCGGAGGCTATTTGTTCAGCATCGGTTTGCAGGGCCGCCAATCCTCCGGCTTCCGCCCCCTGGACGAAGTCGCCGTCCTTGATGTATTCGCCCGCCTTTTCTCCCGGGGCGCCCGGTGGGGTGATCATGATTGCCTTGTCGCCGAGAATGCTGAGGGAGCCGATCTGGAAAATGGAGTTCCTGTCGATCTTGGGGGTGTCTTTCCGGATGACCACTTCGACCTCGATTCCTCCGTCGGAGGTGAGCGTGGGTTCTTTCACCACCTGGCCCACCATTGCGCCGGCCAGGCGGACCTGGCTGCCCTTGATCAATCCCGAGGCATCGCTGAAGGAAACAGTGACGGAATAAACCCCGTGGAAACGGTCAGCAAAGCGGCCAAACTGCATGATGAGAACACCCAGCAGAGCCAACCCCACGAAGAGGAAAAACCCCACGAGAGTTTCAATGCGTTTGGGCGTAATAGCCATGCCACATGTTCCTCCCGCTATCCGCTGGTGTCAATGCGGGGAGTGTCCTTATCCCCTCCGCCCAGGGTTTCCGACCGTCCCTGCACAAAATTGAGCAGTTCCGGGTCCTTGGATGCGGCCAGTTCGTCGGCAGGGCCCTCCCAGTAAATGACCCCTTCCTTCATGAAGGCGACCCGGTCTGCAATGCGGAAAACGCTGCGCAGTTCGTGAGTGATGACGACGTTGGTGACCTTGTGGTCTGCCCTGAGATCCCTGATGAGATGATCAATGGAATCGGAGGTGATGGGATCGAGTCCGGCGTGCGGTTCGTCGTAAAGCACACAGGCGGGCATTTCCACCACCGCGCGGGCGAGGGCCACCCGCTTGCGCATGCCTCCGGAGAGATCAGCGGGCATTTTCTTTTCCTGGCCGGACATGCGCACGATCTTCAGGGCCCGGCGGACCCGGAGCTCGATCTCCTTCTGGTCGCGCAGGCCGGCTTCCCGCAGGGGAAAGGCGATGTTTTGCTCCACCGTGAAGGAGTCGAAGAGGGCTCCGCCCTGGAACATCATGCTGACCTTGCGCCGGACCGCACTCAGTGCACGTTCGGGAAGGTTGGTGATGTCTTCCCCCTCCACGATGACGGAGCCCTTCCAGGGGCGCATGAGACCACACAGGTGTTTGACGAGAACGCTCTTGCCGCCACCCGAACCTCCGAGGATGCAGAGAGTTTCTCCGCGGTAAACCTTGAGGTCCACGCCCCGCAGAACCCGGTGCCTGCCAAAACGCTGATGCAGGTTCCGGACTTCGATGAAGACTTCTCGATCTTTGGACATGGACATGGACAGGGAGACTGGGGGAGATCGTCAGGCTGACGCTTGCTCGGATCTCACAATTTCGTACTGATCCCCGGTTCGACAATACCAGTCCGGGGCCGCCATCCGCCCCACGGGGCGGAAAAGGTCGTGGTCGAGACGCAACGTTTCGGGATCCAGCAGGCCATCGCGGATGTGGGCGTGATGCACGGTTCCCACTACCATGCGGTTGGATCCTATTTCAAGGGTAGCCCACTCCCGACATTCAAAGGCAACGGGCGCTTCTTCAATACGAGGCACCGCGATGGCGGTGGAAGCTGCGGCGGAGAGGCCCGTGGCCTCCAGTTCAGATTCACCGTAGGGGAGGGCGGCGGAGGTGGCCACCATCTGCTCCGCGAGGGCCTCGTCCGCGATGTTCACCACGAATTCCCTGCTGTTGCGAATATTGCGGGCGGTATCCTTGGGCAGGCCGGGCTCCCTGTTGCCGGGCGCGAAAGCCAGGATGGGTGGGTTGGAGCCGAAGCAGTTGAAGAAGGAAAAGGGCGCGGCGTTGACAACTCCCGCATCATTGACAGTGGTGACCCAGGCGATCGGACGCGGCGTGACGAGGCAAGCCAGCACCTTGTAACAATCCGCGGGGCGCAGGGTGCCGAAGTCGATCTCCATGTGATGAGGGAAGCGTCCTACTTCGGAAACTCGTTAATAGTATAGTAGGCGTCCTGGTGCCAGAGCTCGCCTCCGGCCTTGCTGCGAACCCCGGAGGACTTGAGATGGTG
The DNA here is from genome assembly GCA_002501065.1 of Akkermansiaceae bacterium UBA7890. Lineage (GTDB taxonomy): Bacteria > Verrucomicrobiota > Verrucomicrobiia > Verrucomicrobiales > Akkermansiaceae > Roseibacillus_B. The sequence continues at coordinate 34,484 of DLRK01000128.1, read as the reverse complement.
GCAGTGGCCGGCCTGGCGGTTGGTCACCGTGAGGCGCACGGATTTCCTGTCGGCCCCCACCGTAACGGACTCAATGGCCTGGCTGGTCTTGTCCACCTCCGGACTGCCGTAGCCGCTCTGGTAGACGTAGGTCCAGGAATTCATGGAGTAGCTCGCCTTGTCCCCCGCGGTTTTGGGATCGATCTCCCCGGTGAAGGTTAACTCGAAGCCATCCTTTGTGATGCGCATTTCATGAATCTCGAAGGGGGTCTTCCCGGTCCAGCGCGTGCGCTCGAAGCTGAAGGGGAGTCCGCCGCGTGCACCCCAGCCGCGGTTGGTGGTGCCCACGAAGAGGGATCCGTCATCAGCCAGGCGCAGGGGCACGATGCCCGAGCGGTAGCCCCCGAGAAAGGGGAAGGCCGCGCCCTGGTAGACGTCGTTGACCTTCTCCAGGAAGACCCGCTGCACCTGCGAGTGGGTCTGCTCGCCGACGAGAACCTGTCCGGCGAAGGGGCCGAAAGCACCCTTGGTCTGGTCCGGGATGATACCGGTGGGCGACTGGCCCAGCTTGCCGTGAGGCAGCCAGACTGAGGTTGGAATGAGCTGAGGGATCCGCTTGCGCTCGATTTCGATCCGCGAGCCACTCTTGGGGTCAACGGGTTTCGGGCCCATGTTGGGGGCCTGTTCCCAGAACTTGTTGCCGTTGGGATTCCCCACGAACCCGCCCGGCTTGAGGTGCTTGAGGGAGGAGGAGCCGTTCCAGGTCCCCTGATTGTCACAGTAGAAGACGTCACCCTCCATGTTGAAACCAATTCCACCGGGGGAACGAATCCCGGAGCAGGTCGGGATCGATTTGCCGTCGGGAGTGATGCGGAAGCACCAGCCGCGCCAGGGAGAATTGGCGTTAAAGGACCCGGTCAGGCAGAGGACCACCCAGACGTTGCCCTCCTTGTCCGGCGGGGTTCCGAAGGCATACTCATGATAGTCCCCGCTGATGCCCCAGGGCGCCGCGATGGTCTCGAAGTAATCTGCCCGCCCGTCGCCGTTGCTGTCCCGCATCCGGGAGACGTCAGGGCGCTGGGTGAAGGTGAACCAGCCATCCTTGTAGGACATCCCGAGGGGCTCGTGCAGACCATGGGCGAACTTGGTCCAGGTGACCTTGCTGAGATCGTCCCCGAAGGCACCGTCACAGATCCAGACGTCGCCGCGGCGGGTTGCGAGGGCGACTTTCTTGTCGTCAATAATGGCGATGGACGCCCCCTCCATGACCTCTCCCTCAGGGAGCGGGATTTCCTCGCGCTGGTAGAAGTCCTCCATGCTGGGGGCGGCAGAGGCGAGGGAGGTTACAGCCAGCAGGGAAGTGAAACAGGCACGCATGGTGTTGGGTTGGGTTGAAGTGGTCAGCGTTTTCATGGGGAAACTTTCCTTGGTAAATCTGTTGATTAGGAGGGTGGTTCTCACTCGGCCCATTGGTAGGTGACCTCGATTTGGGCGGAGCCGTTTCTGAATGCCACCGGCACGCGCAGCTCGTCACCCTGGATGTATGCCTTGCCTCCCGTGACGATGATGATGAGCTCGTCATTGACGAGGAATCCCCCGACCTCGATCACTTGCCCGGCCTTGATCTTGCCTGGCCAGCGGACGGCGGCGATGTCGCCGGAAGCGGCTCGGAAGTAGAGGTTGTCCGGGGTCTTGGAGCCGGAGAGCTTGAGGGTGCGTTTCAGGTGGTTGGCGTCGTCCCCCGGCACGGGTGCCGGGGTGTCCTCGATCGAGACGCTCCCACGCTCGTACCGGAAGGTGGGATGCTGCTGCTTGCCCAACCGGTAGCCCCGGAAGCGCAGGTCCTTGGTGCGGGGTTCGGCCTTGGGCCAGGCGGAGCCCGGGGAGCTGAGGACGGCGAAGGCGACACCTGCCGGCAACTTGATGACCGCTTCCCCTGCCGGGGGTTGGAAGCCCTGCCCCCGACCGTTCCAGTGGCGGGCGCCATCCATGAAGTCGCCCTGCCAGATCTGGGCGAGTCGCATGTTGTTGGCATCGAAGGTGAGATTCACCGCCTCGTCATAACCGACCCCGATGGCGCGGGGCCCGGCATCGGCGATGAAGTTGCGGTAGATGGCGGCTTCGCCCTCCTCTGCCACGATCGGAATGCCGGTTGCGCCGCCTCCACCTCCGGCGGGAGCTCCGCGGGAGAGCGACTGCTTCTTCACGCCTGGTCCTGCCCAGCCGACATAGAGACTCTCTTCTCCGCCCTTCTCAAAGTAGCGGACTTCGATCTTGTGCCTGCCCGCCGTGAGCTTGACTTTGCCGCTGGCGCCCTTGTGGCCATGGATCCCGTCGTTATTGACCACCATCTTGCCATCGAGGTAGAGCCGGGAGCCGTCATCGGAGGCGAGTTCAAAGGAGTAGGTCCCATTCTTGGGACATTCGATGTCTCCGGTGAAGACGAACCCGAACCCCTCACTCCGGTCGCGGGGACTCAGGTCGAAGAGCCCGTTGGCGAGGGTTCCGGTCTTCTTGGGCTCCAGCTTGGAGAAATCGGGGAGCGTGTCCCAGCTGCCGTGGTAGAAACTGTAGGTCAGGTTGGTGACGGGATTGGCCAGCTTGGAGACCGCCATCATGCCGTTCATGAGTTCGAAGTGGCCGGGGAAGCTGCAGATGTAGGGGTAGTTGCCCTCCTTTTTGGGAGCCTTGAACCAGATCACGGATTCCTTCTTTGGCTGCACCATGCCCGAGCTGTGCAGGATGCGAGGGTGGCCCTTGGGCTCCCAGTTCATTTCCACGCCCTTGGCTCCCAGCTTGATTACGGCGTCAATGACTTCCTTTCCCCTGTCCCCGCCCTTGGATTTGCCGGGGGTACAGATAATGAGATTGTGAGGCAGGTCATCTGGATTCCTCAAGGTCAGTTTGACCTTGGCGCCCGGTTTGACGCTGAAGGAACGGACGTCGTATTTCATGGCCGCCCGCAGGGTAGAAATGACGATTTCCTGATCGACTTTCTCAAACCCCTTGGGCGGGTTCTGAGCGTGGAGGGTGTGGGAGGCGCTGAGGAACGCGACGAGCGGGAGGAGCGGGAGGAGCCTGGATTTCATAAGGATGCGGGGAGGTTGGGGTGTCGGGTCTGCGGACTGTGGGCCCCTGAGGACGGGGGGATGGAGCGCTTCGTCTGGTGCCTGAGTATTACGGATGACCAAGGAGGATCTGGCAAGAAAGTCGGCGGATTTTCTCCCGATCTTCGCTCAATCCCTGGTCCACGGAACGCGGGCATTCGCGGTGATCTCCTTGTCCAGTGCTTCCATGCGCTGACGAAGGTCCTTCACGATGTCCGGGTGTTGCCCGGCCACGTTGTTCAACTCGCCGAGATCCTTGCCGAGATCAAAGAGAAGAACCTGGCCGGAATTTGTAGGGGCGTTCTTTTTCTGGTTTCTCCGGGTCCGCTGTTTTTTCACGAGCAACTTCCAGTTTCCCTTGCGAATCCCCTCCACCTCCCCGCGGGAAGTGTAATGAAGGAACTCGTCGCGGGGCGACTTCCCGGCCTTGCCCGTCCAGAGACTGGACACATCCAGCCCGTCGATCTTTTTTCCGGCGGGCAGGGGGGCATTCGTAATCGCCGCGATGGTAGGCAGGATGTCGATCGTGCCGGTCAGTTCGTTGCAGACCGTTCCGGCCGGGATGCCCGGGCCGCGCATGACGCAAGGCACGCGCTGGCCTCCTTCGAACGTGGTTCCCTTGCCGTCACGGAGCGGGCCCGCGGACCCGCCATGGTGCTTGAACGACAACCAGGGTCCATTGTCCGTGGTATAGATGACATAGGTACTCTCCGTGAGCTTCAACCCGTTGAGAACATCGAGAAGGCGGCCCACCTCGGTGTCGATGTGTTCGATGGTATTGATGTAGGCATTCTTCGGATCGGGATCGCGGACGTCATCCGGGACATAGAGCGGGATGTGAGGCATGGAGTGCGGGAGATAAACGAAGAACGGCTGGTCCCGGTGGGCCTTGACGAAATCGATAGCCTTCTGGGTGTAGCGCCGGGTGACGGTCCGCTGGTCGACGGGCAACTCGACGATCTTCTCATCCTCAAACAACGGGGTCTTCCACTTCGTGAGTGTCGAGGTTGGGTCTTTCCACAGGAGGTCCATCCCCTCCGCTCCTCCCCGGGGCTTTCCCTTGTTATCCGGGTGATTCATGTCATTCGAGTAGGGAATCCCGAAGTAGGTGTCGAAGCCGTTGGAGGTCGGGAGCACTTCCGGGTGGTGTCCCAGATGCCATTTGCCGAAGCACGCGGTGGCATAGCCCTGCGACTTGAGATGATCGGCAATGGTATGCTCCTCCGGGTGCAGCCCTTTCTTCGATGCCGGGAAGAGGACGTGCTGGTGCATCCCCACGCGTTTTGGGTAGCACGCCGTCAGCAGGGCCGCCCGTGATGGGGTGCACACCGGCGATGCCACCATGAAGCTCGTGAATTTCCGACCCTCGGTGGCAAGTCGGTCGATATTCGGGGTCTTGATGGTCTTCGATCCGAAACAACTCAGGTCGCCATAGCCCTGGTCGTCAGCGAAGATAATGATGAAATTCGGCCTGGCGGCCCGGGTGAAGCTGGTTGCGAGGGCGACTGCGGCCAGGACCGGGAGGAAAAGCAGCAGATTAAGGGGACGGTTCGGCATGGTTTGGAAGATCGGTTGTTTTGCAGGAATACAGCGCCGCCAAGCGGACCGCCTGGAGATGCGGGGGGTGCGGTCTGATTTCATTAGGATCTTCGCGGAGGGCAAGATCCGATTGGCCGGAGCACCTCGCGGGAGACCCGGGGAGCAAGGAAAGACCTGCAGGGCCCGGCCTCTTTGTTCCGGATGGTGCGGGGTGACGGACTCGAACCGCCGACCCACTCGGTGTAAACGAGTTGCTCTACCAACTGAGCTAACCCCGCATCATGGAATTCGGCGGCGGGAGGATGCCCGTTCCATTGGTCAGTGCAAGACCTTCCGGCGGTTTTTCGGCGGCAGGCAGGTGCCGGATCCTAGCTCAGTTCGTCCCCGAATTCACTGTCGCCGGTTTGGTCGAAGTCAACTTCACGCACCCGCTTCTGCTCGCGGAGATTTTCGACGTGTTCCCGGAGCGTCTCGCGAACCTCCATCGCATCCTTGATGGCGGGGAGGACGGAGTTGGGATGGGTGCGGTCGGAGGTTTCCAGAACGACGTTGCCAAGCCCGAAGAGCCGTAGCCAGAGCGGGCGCAGGACCCTTGTATCCTTGACGCGATAGAGCTCGATTTCATCGATATCCTGGTTCAGGACCCCCTGGATCAGCTTGAGGCGCTCGGTCGTGATCTCAAAGCGCCGGCAGCGAACGACCAGCCATTTCCATCCGGCCCAGATTGCCGGGATGACGGCCCCCAGCATGATGTAATTCTGGATCCCGGGGAACTGGGGTCCGACCACCAGGAAAACCATGGCGACCAGCGCGCTGGCTGCGAAAGTGGGAAGATTAACGACTTGGGAGGGGCCCCCTTTCCAAACTGCTTTTTCTGCATCGTCGCTCATGGGGTCTATCCTTCCCGGACTGGTCCGATTTTCAAGGCCTTTGACAACCGCCGCGCCGTAACGACCCAAGGAGGTGGTTATGGGTTGTTCTCAAAAAGAGCGTTTTCGGGCGGAGATGACCCAGGGCAAATTGGGATGGAACTACTGATTATAAACAGAGAAGACATCCCGGAAGCCAAGGACCTTTTCTGGACAGGCAGGTCTCAGGGAGGCTCAGCCGGTAGATCGCGCGGGGCCGGAGCGTTAGTGTGGGCTCGCTTAGCAGAGTTCCGCGCGAGCCGCGGCGAGGAGATCCTCCCTCTTTGCGCGGTCGGTTCCCGCGCCGCGGGCCATGTCGGGCTTGCCGCCGCCTTTGCCGCCCACAAGGGGAGCGAGAGCCTTGATCAGGTCCCCGGCGCGGGTTCCCGCCTGTTGTCCCTCCGGTCCGCAGAGGGCTCCGAGATGGAGTTTGTCCCCGTCGTCGACCACGAGAACGGCAGAGCCGTTGAACCCGGCCTTTTTCAATCCGTTGAGCAATTCCTGGAGAAGGGCCGCGGGCCCCTCAAGGGACTCGACCAGGGCGGAGGGATGGCAATCGCCTTCGAGGAGGGTCGCGAGGAAGGCATCAGCCTGATGGGCGGCGTTGGCGACCTGGGCCTTCTTGAGAGCTTTTTCGGCGTCAATGGCAGTGGCCTTGATTTGTCCGGCGTCGGCCCCCTCGGGAGAGCTGAGCGGTTCTGCCCCCAGAGCTTCGAGGGCTTCGTTGGCAGCGGTCAGCTTGGCGAGGGCGGCCCGCTCTTCTTCGGCCTCCCGCTCGGCGAGCTCTGCGAGGTAGGCTTCGGCGGCGGGCCCGCACACGGCTTCGATACGCCGGGTACCGGCCGCGATGGCTTCCTCCCTGCGGATCTTGAAGAGGCCGATGTCAGCGGTGTTGCGAACGTGCGTTCCTCCGCAGAGTTCCATCGAGTAGCCATCCAGGGCCTGAGGGCTCCCTCCAATCTGGACCACTCGCACCCGCTCGCCATACTTGTCCCCGAAGAACTGCACGATGTCCTCCCGGCCCTGCACCTCGGGGAAGGGAACTTCCTGCCAGCTCACCGGTTCACCGGCCTCGATGCGGGCATTCACCATGTCTTCGATGGCGGAAATCTGCTCCGCGGGGACCGCGCTGGAAGTAAAGTCGAAGCGCAGGCGGTCCTCCGCCACCAGCGAACCCTGCTGGGCGGCTTCTGCGGAAACAACTTCGTGGAGCGCCCAGTGCAGGAGATGGGTGGCGCTGTGGTGGGCCTCGATGGGTCGTCGCCGGGCGGCGTCGAGCCGGAGGGTGATCTTGTCGCCGGGCTTGAGATCGCCAGCCTGGCTCTCCGGAACGCCGTGGGCGCGGGCCCCTCCGATCTGCTGCAGGGCGACCACCGGGATTTCGGCTTCTCCTGCGACCAGGGCGCCGGTGTCTCCGACCTGTCCTCCCATTTCGGCATAGAAGGGGGAGCGATCGGTCAGCAACCAGCGGATGTCCCCGTCGACATGCGCCTCGAGGATGGTGGCCTCGCAGCTGTCCTGCTCAAAGCCGTTAAACTCGGTGTTTACCTCGGTGGCGATGTCGAGGGCCGAAACGATCGCGGACTTCTGGGCATCGCGGGCAAGTTGCCGGGCCTGTTCCATGAGTTCCTCGAAGCGGGAGATCCCGAGGGCGATTCCCCGTTCGCGGCAGAGGAGCTGGGTGAGGTCGATCGGGAACCCGAAGGTGTCGTAGAGCTTGAACGCCGCGTCGCCTGGAAAGGCGCCCTGGGAGAGGGTGGAGACTTCGTCCTCGAAGAGCTTCAAACCCCGGTCCAGGGTTTCGTTGAAGCTGCTCTCCTCACGCAGCAGGGTTTCCACAATGGTTGACGCCCGCTCCCTCAATTCAGGGAACACGTCCCCCATCTGACTCACCAGGGTGTCGACCAGGGCCGGGAGGAAGACTCTTTCGCCGGTAAATCCCAACGACCGCCCGTATCGCACCGCCCGTCGCAGGATGCGTCGCAGGACGTAGTTGCGTCCGGTATTGCCCGGCAGAATACCGTCCGCGATGGAAAAGCTGAGGGTGCGGATATGATCGGCGATGACCCGGAAGGCCACCGCCGTCTTCACCGCCTCGTCCTGGTCCTCCGCGTCCGGGCGGGGGTAAACATCCACGTAGGTCTTCCCGCACATTTTCTCGAGCATGTCGAAGATCGGCCGGAAGACGTCAGTGTTGTAGTTGGACGGCTTGCGCGAGAAGTCGGTGAAGCCCTTCGTGTTCTGGATGATCGAGCAGGCGCGTTCGAAGCCCAGGCCGGTGTCGACGTGCCTGGAGGGCAGATCGCGAAAGCTGCCGTCCGCCTCGGCGTTGAACTGGATGAAGACCAGGTTCCAGATCTCGATACACTCGTCACTGTCCCTGTTGACCAGGGAGCCTCTCGTATCGCCGGCGGCAGTGAGATCGACATGCAGCTCCGAGCATGGTCCGCAGGGTCCGGTCTCGCCCATCATCCAGAAGTTGTCGGCCTTGTTGCCATCGACGATGTGTATGTCCGGATCGCAGCCCGCCCTCTCAAAGAGAACCTTCCAGTGATCGTAGGCCTCCTGATCGAACTCGGCCGGGTCTCCCGGGCCGGGACGATAGACGGAGGCGTAAAGGCGTTCGGGAGGAAATCCCCACCGCTTTACCACCAGCTCCCAGGCCCACTCGATGGCCTCCTCCTTGAAATAATCCCCGAATGACCAGTTCCCCAGCATCTCGAAGAAGGTGTGATGGTAGGAATCCTGCCCCACGTCCTCGAGGTCGTTGTGCTTGCCGCCCGCCCGGATGCATTTCTGGGTATCGGCCGCCCGCCCCGGGGTGTAGGGGACCTTTTCCGTGCCCAGGAAGTAGGGCACGAACTGGTTCATGCCGGCATTGGTAAAGAGGAGGCCGGGGGACTGCGGGAGGAGGGAGGCCGAGGGCACGATGGTGTGCTCCTTCTCCTTGAAAAAGTCCAGGAAGCTCTGGCGGATTTCCGCAGCGGTCATGAGGTGGAGAGTTGGAACCGCATTCGAAGCCCTTAGCAAGGCCGGAGATGCCGAGCGCCCCAAGTCTTCGGGACTCCGGAAGGAATCTGCCCCCGGGAGAGCAGGGGCCGGAAGGGAGCGCAAATCCACCAACGCCGGAAGCAACTTCTCACCCCGGAGCAGCAAACCAAACTTCCGGACGCCTCCCCCAATTGAGGGAGAAATGGAATGAATTCACCTCGCTAATCTATTCTGCGGCAAGATCATGGGCCAATCGTCCTTCGTCAGCCGGTATAGAATAGAGTAGTTGACGACAATAGGGGCCCTCTCTACGCTAAATTTCCCTAGCATCCCGCCCCTATGAAAAAAGCACCTTCCAGAAGCGCCCTGGCAGCGCTCCTTCTCGTTTGCGGCGTTACGCCTGCATCCGCTGATTCGGTCGCCCGGATGTGGAACGAGCAGAATCTTGCCGCGGTGCGGGGCTCTTTCCCCGATCCCCCTGTCCACGGCCGCAACCTCTTCCATGTCTCGGTGGCGATTTATGATGCCTGGGCGGCGTATGACCCGATTGCGGTGGGCTACCTGCACCGCGAGAGCGCGGCCGCGGGAGATGTGGCGGCGGCCCGACACGAGGCGGTCAGCTATGCGGCCTACCGGGTGCTCAGTCACCGTTATAATACTGTCAAGCACCCCAACACTCCGGCGGCCAATGCCCTTCAGGCGCAGAACCAGTTCGATATCCTGCTAACCGTCCTTGGCTACGACCAGAACATTACCACCACAACAGGCGACACGCCCGCGGCAGTGGGCAACCGGGTGGCCGAGACCATCATCACCTGGACCGCGAACGATAATTCCAACGAGGCCGGGGGTTATACCGACAACACCTACGCGCCGGTCAATGCGCCCCTGATCCTGGAGTTCGCGGGGACGACCCTGAACGACCCCAACCGCTGGCAACCGCTTGAATTTGTGGAGGCCTTCTCGCAGACCGGCCAGCCCCTGACGTTCACGATCCAGGAATTCATCGGGTCACACTGGCGCGAGGTCTGGCCCTTTGCCCTCAGTCGCGAACCTGCCGCGATGCTGTATTTCGATCCGGGTGGCCCTCCGCAACTGGAAGGCGACGGCGACGAGGAATACAAGACCGGGAATGCGGAAGTGATCCGTTACAGCAGCCTGCTCGATCCAGGCCAGGCTCCGCAGAAGGATTACTCCCCGGGCGCCATCGGCAACAACCCCGTGGGAACGAACGACGGGACAGGCTACGCGATCAACCCGGTCACCGGTGCGGCCTACGCTCCGAATCTGGTGAACGAGGCGGATTTTGGACGGGTAATAGCGGAGTACTGGGCGGACGGCCCGAACTCGGAAACCCCTCCCGGGCACTGGAACGTGATTGCCAATGAAGTGGTTGACCACCCGTCCTTTGAACGACGGTTCCTGGGCACGGGTCCGGTGATTGAGGAACTTGAGTGGGACGCGAAGATGTATTTCCTCATCAATGCCTCGGTGCATGACGCGGCGGTGGCGGCCTGGACCTGCAAGCGCGAGTATGATTACGTGCGCCCGATCAGCAGTATCCGCTATATGGGCGGGCGCGGGCAATCGAGTGACCCTGCCGGTCCCTCCTACAATGAGGAAGGACTTCCCTTGGTGCCGGACCTGATCGAGGTGGTGACCGCCAGCACAACCCAGGCGGGTCAGCGGCATGACCATCTCGGGCCGGGGGCAATTGGCAGGATTGCGATTCGTGCCTGGCAGGGGGAACCGGCAGATATCGAAACCCAGATCGGAGGAGTGGACTGGATCCTGGCGGAAGACTGGATGCCCTATCAGCGCGACACCTTCGTGACCCCCGCCTTCGCGGGGTATATCTCAGGCCACAGCACCTTCAGCCGGGCGGCGGCTGAAGTCCTTGTTCGGCTCACGGGAAGCGAATACTTCCCGGGCGGGTTTTCCTCCCACGAAGTGGCGGCCGGGGAATTGGAATTCGAGGCCGGACCAACCGCGAACGTAGAGCTGCAATGGGCCACCTATTATGACGCGGCCGACCAGGCCGGCATTTCGCGCCTTTACGGGGGCATTCATGTCCCAGTCGATGACGGGCCAGGCCGGATTGTGGGATCAGAGTGTGGAATCGCCGCCTGGAAACTTGGGATCAAGTACTTCGACGGGAGCATTCTGGAGGAACGCCCAAGGCTGACGGTGACGCCGTTGCCCGGCTCCCGGGTCCGGCTCGATTGGACCCAGCATCGTGGCCTTTTCTACAAGGTGCGACGCAGCAGCGATCTGCAGGGCTTTACGGATGAATTCTCCTTTGTGCGGGCGTCGGAGGATAACGCGTCGTACACGATCAGCCTTCCCTTTCCCAATCCGGTTCGGGAGTTCTACCAGGTAGAACAGTCCGAATAGCAATGACGCGTCGTTTGATAGTCATGCGCCACGCCAAGAGTTCGTGGGACAGCCCGGGCCATTCGGATAACGAACGGCCGCTCAACGACCGGGGCCGCAGGGACGCGCCAAAGGTTGGGGCCGCTCTGGAGGAGCGGGGATGGCTGCCCGAGCTTGTTCTGAGCAGCGATTCGCAGCGAACGCGCGAAACGTTCGCGGGAATGAACGAGTGCTTCTCCTCCGTGGTGAAAGCGCGTTTTCTCTCGTCCTTTTATCACGCTGGTCTGGGCGCGGTGCAGGACGAACTGCCTGTTGTCCCCGATGAGGTGGCGTGTCTTCTCGTGCTGGGGCACAATCCCGGATGGGAAGACCTGGTGGGCTGGTTGACGGGAGAGGACATCGTGATGAAGACGGCGAACGCCGCCCTTCTCTCGCTTGATCTGGAGAGCTGGAGTGCCGCCCTTCAACCGGGGAAGTGGAAACTCGTGGATGTGGTCCGCCCGCGAGAGCTTTAACCCAGATTCCGCCCTGCGAATCCGCAGCTGGACATCCCGGGGTCCCGTTTGCCTGAAGCCTTCGGACTGCTGCCAGAGCGCTGGCCTCAGTAAGCACCGGCGTTATAGAGCTGACCGTTGAGGTCCTCCTTGCCGATAATGCCGAGCTTGCGCTCCAGGGGCCTGCCGTTTTTCTGGTCGAATTCCCTGACCGCAACCCGGCCCGCCCCCTCGCGGGTCTTCATGGTGGCGGGTTCCAGAATGCGGCGCCACTCGAAGTAATAGTAGGTCTCGTCCCACCTGGCGAGGGCGACATGATCCTGAGGCTGCAGGCCGCCGGCCCGGGCATGAACCACTTCGAAGGAGACCACCGGGTAGGGGTTCGGATGGCGCTTCTTGAACAGGAAACAACCGGGAAGGGTGAGGAGGACCGAGATGATGAGCAGGAGTCTCATCACCGGGAATCTAATCACCTGCCTTCCAGCCGGTCGAGGGGAATTCGGCGTTGCGGGCTTGCGGACCGGGTGGTGGGATGATTTCTTTCCGCGCTGCGGCCAGGTTAATGCATCTACGCTTTACAGAGGAAGAACTCGGCGTGCTGATCGATATGATCAGTCTCGCCGCTGAGGTCGCATCCCTGAACCGACGATCGGGAGCGAAGGAGCAGTTTGCGCGTTTTGAAGAGTTGGAGAATATCATTCTTGAGAAGGTCACTCACCTCGGATTCGGCGATATTGTCGAACTTGATGAAGCCCAGCAACGCTACCGGGTCACCACCGATTACCTGACCCGGTCCTTTGTGCAGGAATCTCTTGATGAAATGCGCAACGAGATTTTCTGGGAAGAGCTAACCCTGCGGTTGGCCGAACGAGACGTGATTCGCAAGATCGGCCTGCCTGCATGGAACTCCCTGGACGAGAAGGCGCGCCGGGAGCGCATCAGTTCCATTGAGAAGAGTTACTGGGAGGAATTTACCAAACGCGGGATCGATACCCTGCATCTGATTGCGAGGTTTGAGACGGGCTAGAGAGCCCCGTGGGTTCAATATCGAATGTCAGGGAGCGGATCCGAAATCCAATGTCGGCCCTCATCCAGAAGCGCAAGCAACACTACCCGATCTCGAGCTTCCTTCTGCAGTACCTGCAGCACTTCGGACGGCGCTCCGAGATCCCGCTCATTTACGACGATCTCCTGCGTTTTTCGGAGGCCATTCCCTATGAGGATCCAGGCGGGGAAGAAACGCTCTGGCTCACCGTCTTCTTCCCGCAGGAGGTCATGGAGGAGCTGCGGCCCAAGCTCACCAAGATCTATGCCGTCCTGAAGATCGGGGGGGACCTTTCGCTTGCGGAGCACCTCAACGTGGAACGGATCGATTTTGGCGAGTTCGGAAACTCGCGACCCTTCCGCGTGAGGATTACAAACCAGTTCAACGGAAACTCGGACTACTACTACGTCAAGATTGCGGATGCCAACCGCATCTACGGGCTGGAGCTGGAGCACATCCTCTCCCCCAACCGGATCAATTATCTTGTCAACGGCAACACCCTGATCGAGGAACACATCGCAGGAGTCCCCGGGGATATCTTCATCAAGGATTACCTGGAAGAGGAGGAACTCAACAAGGTGCGGGTTGCGAAGGAATTCGTGAAGTTCGGAGAGCGCTGCTTTCTCCGCCTGCTGGGCGATATGCGCAGCGTAAACTACGTGGTCGACATCACCCCGGACTTCGAGGAGATCCAGTACCGTGTGCGGCCGATTGACTTTGATCAGCAGTGTTACGAGGGAGCCCTCGAGGTTTATCGTGCCCATCACTTTCCGGACAACAAACCGGTGGATGAGCTGGTGCGCCAGCACCTCAACCCGACCACCATCCTGCAGTATCGCAGCGAGGAGCGGAGCCAGATGGCCCGACGGTTCCGGGCTTCCCGTGCCCGCCTCAAGGGGGTCCTCAAAACGATGTGCAAGGACACCATCGCCCCCATGGAGAAACTGGCCGAGCTGCGTGCGGCTCTTGGGGAGCGGTATGCTACTCAGGCCTTCGAGGCGTGTAAGACGATGGGCGATCTTACCGCCCGGCACCTGCAGTTCATGCTGGAGTAACGGATCAGCCTTTTAGCGAAAGCCCCGGGAGGGGAATCCGGGGCAGGCGCTCAGAGCCTGTCGAGGTCTTCGTCTGATACCGGCGGCATAAGCGCGATGACCATGGCGTCACGCTGGCTTTGCACCAGAAGAGCAGCCAGCGGCCTCCCTCGGGCAAGCTGGTCCGGTTTGAGTTTGGCTATTTCGCCATCGAGCAGGGTCTGCAGGCGGGCAAGGGAGGGAAGTTTCTGAGCCTCCATTTCGATTTTCTGGCGAAGGTCCCGTCGTAACGCCATGCGGCGGTGCCGGAAAAACTGGAAGAAGGAAACGTCCTTCATGATGTCGGGGCGGGCCTTCCTGGTGGCCACCCATTCGAGGTGGAATTGCTTTTTCTGGCCCTTGAGATCCTGCAGGAGCTTGATCAGGTCGGCGGGGATTCCCGGTGGCGGGCGGGCACCCCAGGCAGCCAGCCAGTAGGCGCGTAACTTGTCGGAGTTTTCAGCGAGGAGCTGGTCGCCCTCTGTCTTCTTCCGGGTTACGAAGATGTGAAAAAGAGCGGAATGAAGAACATCAGCAAATTGAAGCTCTTCCGCCGAGGCCTCCTGGATCCTGGCAGGGTCAATTACTGGAATCTCCTTACGGAACTCCGCCATGCCCCCCAGGGGCTGGACCGCTTCCAGTCGCAAGCTGCGCTCTCCCTTTTCATCGGGATACCCCTGGCCGGCGAGGAGGCCGGTCTCGCGCTGGAGGCGGACCCAGCTGCCGTCGTCGAGGACAAACTCCACGGTTTCGGCCAACTCCCGGACTTCCGCTACCCGGGAGGGGGCAATATGGGAGAACGGGGGAGATTGGTTGGCCCGGATGGCGGCGAGAAAGACGGCAATGGTTTCTTCGCCAAGATGAATCACCGGGACCAGGACCGGGCGGCGAGAACGGGCGGGGCGCGTTTGTCCGAGGAAGGCAAGATCGTCGTAGCGGCGCTTTAATTCTGCGAATCCCCGGACCCGGAAGGCGTTCTGGCCGAACTGTGCAAATGTGGCGCCGCCATTGCCTGCTCCGTCGGGGAGCCACCACATCGTTACCCCGCCGGTGGCGTCGGAGTGCATCCTCACCAGGCAGGCGCCGCTGTCACGATCCTCGAGAACGAGGCCCTGCATCGGCTCCTTGGCGGTGGGCGATACCGCAGTGTAGATTGCACGGAAACTCCCGAGGGCATTATACTTCTTCCCAAGCTCGTCACTCCATTCCTCCATCGAGCGCTCAGCCCGGAGAAGAGGGGAGGCCAGGGAGAGACAGAGGCAGGCGAAGAGGGCGGGATTCATGGTGTCGGAGCCGGGAACTGTTTCCCGTTCTGCCGACAGGTCTTGTCGGACAGATTACGGCAGGGTATGGCATGGATCACGGGAGATCGCGGCGTGGAGTTAAAGGTCTTTATTCTCATGAAGCAACTAGCCATTGTAATATTCAAGCAAGGACAGAGGATGGCCTCAATCCGCAAAAACGTGGCCATGCAGCGCCCTCTTCCCGTCGTTGTTTCTGCTCTTGCCCTGACCGTCTCCGTCTCCGCTCTTCCGGAAGCGGCTGAGTTCGTGCCCCTGGGCGCGTCGTGCTACCGGCCCGGGGTTGTCATCTCCGGGGCGGGTCCTGCCCTGGAAGGATTCGAGGGCAACTGGCTCCCCGCCTACCAGGGAGCGGAGTCGCCGGTGGCGGTGCTGGCCGGACTGAGCCGCGCCAACGTGGCCAGCGGGGCAGGGGCGTTCCTCTTTGACGGGCCGGGGGGAGGCCGGGTTGGAAGGCGTCTTCGTGCCAGCTTCGACGATTTCACGGAGCGGACGGTCTATTTCAGTGTCCTGGTTCAACTGCAGTCGGCCGGCAGTTCCTACCGGGCCTTTGAGCTTCACAGTGGCGGCTTCGACGACGACGGGAACCGGGTTCTCCAGATCGCCACCGGCGAACAGGGGACGGGACCCTTTCCCACCAGCAACTTCGTGGTCCGGGTGAAGGATGGCGAGTTGGTCGACTCGGCCGATCTCGAAGCCGGTGATGCGACGGTGAATCTCTTCGTGGGCAAACTGGAGCTCTCGACCGTTCCCGGAGGGGATCGGCTGACCGTCTGGCGCAATCCCGATCCGTTGAGCGAACCGGGGATAGGGGATGCTGAGTTCAGCGATCTCAACATCCGCTTCGACCGCGTAAGCATGGCGCGGTTTGGCGAGGACGGAGTGACCTTTGATGAGATTCGCTTCGGGGCGAGCTATGCCGATGTGACCACGGTGAACCATGTTGCCGCGGCAGACAGCGACCAGGACGGCATGCGTGACGAGTGGGAACGCGTGAACCAGTTGAATGTCGGGGTGGACGACTCCTCGGCCGATCCCGATGAGGACGGGCTGGACAACCAGGAGGAGTTTGAACAGGGCAGTGATCCCAACCTGGCGGATAGTGATAGCGATGGACTCGACGATGAGACGGAAGTTGCGGTTGGCACGGACCCGGCCCGGAGGGATAGTGATGGCGATGGACTTGGGGACGGAGAAGAAGTGGCGGAGGGCGCCGACGGCTTTGTCACCGACCCTTTGAATGAAGACAGTGATGGAGATGGAGAAAACGACGGCTTTGAGGTTCGGAACGGAACGGACCCCGGTGATGCGGGCAGCAATTCGGCCCTGCTGGGAATCGTCGTGGTCGATGGCCTTCGGGACGTAGTTTACGGGCAGCCCCTCGCGGTGCAGACGATTGAAACCGGGTTCGGAAACAATCAGAGTGAATGGAATGGGGCCTATGGCCTGATCAGTGGTGAGCGGCTCTACCTCATGTTCACCGGGAACCTCGAGGCCAACGGTAACCGACTGGAGGTCTTTATCGACGCAGGTCCGGGCGGAGCCTCGATCATGCCTGCCACCCCGGGGAATGACGGGAGTGATTCCCTTGCCGGATTGACATTTGACAGCGCGTTCACGCCAGAGCGACACGTGATCTTCCGTCGCGGAGGAGACCGGATTGATCTCGATTTCTCGATCATCGGATCCTCCTCCTTCGACACCTACCCCCGCATCTTCAGTCTGCTGAATGAAGGGGCGGGGACGACCGGATTCGGAACTGTCAACCAGAGCCTCATCGGGGTGGCCTACAACGGGAGCAATGCCCGTGGGATAGGAGGAAACGCGGGTGCTCCTGCGGACCAGCGGGCGGCCCGTGCGGTGGCCTCCGGCCTGGAACTGAGCCTTGCCCTCAGCGATCTCGGGCATTCGGGCGGGGATCTCCGCGTGATGCTCCTCCAGAACAACCAGAACCACGACTACCTCTCAAACCAGACCCTGGGGGGACTGCCCCAGGGGACCCATAACCTGCAGGACCCTGCCTTCGTCAATTTTGACCATCTCGCAGGCGACCAGTTCTTCACGGTGACCGCTCCGGTCGTGACGCAACTGTCTTTCGACGTCTCCGGGGTTGACCGCGCCGCGGAGGTGGTGAGCGTTGAGATTGGAAACCTTCCCGCCGGAAGAACCTTTCACCTGCGCTCCTCTCAGGATGGCCGCGACTTCCAGCCCGTCGTCCCTCACCTCAATCTGGACGATGCCACGCCGCAACCAATCCGGGTTCCGATGGATGGAAACACCCTCCTCCTGCAGGTCTTCGAGGGCCCGGCCGACTGAAGGGGCCTCGTTCCTGCGCGGCCTTGACATTCCGGAGGGCGCGCGCAGCTTCGGGGCGGAGCGCCCTGCCGGGGCCGTTCCTGAACTCCGCGTTGTAACATGTCCTACGATCTCGTTGTGATTGGTGGCGGCCCGGGCGGCTATGTGGCCGCCATCCGGGCCGGGCAGTTGGGGAAGAAGGTTGCCTGCGTGGAGGTGGAACGGGTGGGGGGAACATGCCTGAACTGGGGATGCATTCCCACCAAGGCGCTTCTCAAGAACGCCCATCTGTTTCACACCCTGAAACACCGGGCCAAGGAGTTCGGAATGGCCTTTGACAACCTCTCCTACGACTGGGAAGCGGTCATCGGTCGCTCCCGCAAGGTCTCCGACAGGCTTGCGGGCGGCGTTGAATTTCTATTCAAGAAAAACAAGGTCGATCATGTGCGGGGCTATGGCTCGATTGTGGACAGCACCCACGTGGAGGTGAAGGCAGAGGACGGAAGCACCCAGGTCCTTGAAACAGCCAATATCATCATCGCCACCGGCGGAAAGTCCCGCGAGCTTCCCGAGCTGCCCTTTAACGGCAAGAGCGTCATCAGCTCGCGGGAAGCGATGATCCTGCCCACCCAGCCTGAGAGCATGGTTATTATCGGAGGGGGCGCGATCGGCGTGGAATTCGCCTATATCTACAATGCGTTTGGAACGAAGGTGACACTGGTGGAAATGATGCCGCGGCTCGTTCCGGTGGAGGACGACGACATCGGGGATTCCCTGAAGAAGTCGTACTCGCGCCAGGGAATCAAGTGCCTGACGGATACCAGGGTGACTGCCACCGAGGATCGGGGGGGCTCAGTGAGCGTGACGGTGGAGAATGCCAAGGGCAGCGAGATCCTCGAAGCGGCCGTTTGCCTGGTGGCGATCGGGGTGGTGCCGGTTCTGCCGGGCGGACAACGTCCCGAATTAACCGACCGGGGCTGGATCCAGACTGGAGATCGCTACCAGACATCGATGAGCGGGGTCTACGCGGTCGGGGACATTGCCGGGCCGCCCTGGCTGGCACACACGGCGATGTTCGAGGCGACCCAGTGTGTGGAGGGGATCTTCGTGGAGGGGGCCGAGCCAAAGCGGGTCGACGTCTTCCCGGGCTGCACCTACTGCTACCCTGAGATCGCCTCGGTGGGGAAAACCGAGCGGGACCTGAAGGAGGAGGGCGTGGCCTGCAAGGTGGGCAAGTTCCCCTACCAGGCCCTGGGGAAGGCCCAGGCCGCAGCGGAGACCGAGGGGTTCATCAAGCTCCTGTTCGGAGAGGAGCACGGCGAGTTGCTGGGTGCTCATATCATCGGAGCGAATGCGACCGACCTTATTGCGGAAATGGGCCTGGGCCTCACCCTGGAGGCCACTATCGAGGACTTTCACGCCACCATTCACGCTCATCCCACCCTGACCGAAGGGGTGCATGAGGCCTCTCTGGACGCAGAGGGGCATGCCATCCATTTCTAGATCCGGACGCGGTTGCCCGGGCGGGCGGGATTCCTCCTGACTTTCGCCTTTGCGGCGTTGGGATAGTCGCCTATTCCGGGCCTTGTCCCAGGCTGTGATGTCCGGCTCTGAAAAAGACCAAGTCCGCCCTGCTCTCCGGCAGCTGGGAGACTACCTGCTGATGGAGCTGATCTCCGAAGACGAGGAGACGCGCACCTATCACGCCCGGCAGAGATCGATCGATCGCGCAGTGATTCTGGTGAGGCTCAAGGGCGTGATCGATCCGACCCGGCCGTCGGGAGAGGCGTTTCTGGCGGACGTGCGGGCCAAGGCGGCCATTGAACATGCAGGCATCGGCTCAGTCTACGAGGCCGCACGGGAAGAGGAGGAGGTTTATTGGACACGTGAGCTCCTTCCGGGGGGGACCTTTGCCCAGATCCATCAGGAGGGCCGGAAGTTTGCACCCTCCACCATTGTGGGATTCCTGCGGCAGGTGGGGGGAGCCATGGCCTATCTTGCGGAGCGGGCAATTGCGACTCGTCCCCTGGTGCCGGAACATCTGGTCCTGGGCGAACACGAGGTCGTCCGCATCGCGAACCTTGCGACCGCAGGCCAGCCAGATCCTGACGGCAGGGTCCGGGATCAGGGCATGGTTGGGGAGCTGTTCCAGGGGATGCTGGAGACCGACCTTCCGGGGGCCGCCCGCACCGGGAGGCTGTTGGGGATGATGATGGGCCTGGAGGAGGGACTTGAGTTGAGCTGGACACAGATCGCCAACACGGCAGGGATGCTGGAACAGGATCTCGCCTCCGAAGCAGGGACGTCACGGGCGCTTCAGGCCAGGAAGCGAGTGCGAGCGATTGGCATCATGCTTTTGGCGGTTCTTGTTGTTGGAGTTCTAGGGGGAGGCGGGCTTTTCCTGTTCACCCGCCCGAGGGCGCCGGAGGCCCGTGATCTTTCAGCCATGATTGCGATTCCAGCCGGCACCTATCAGAACCATGCCGGCAAGGAGGTTGAACTGGACCGCTTCTGGATAGATGCCCACGAGGTTACTATCGCTGAATACGCGGAGTTTCTCACGGCGCTGGCCAGCCTGGAGGAAAGCATGCGCAACAAACATGACCACATCACCCAACCGGCCCTCAAACCGGATCACCTTCCGGATGACTGGTATGCGGTCCTGAGCGCGGCGCGGGCGGGCAGGAATTACGACGGTCTGCCCCTCGATCTCAATTGCCCGGTCACGCGCATTGACTGGTGGGATGCCCACGCCTATGCGAACTGGAAAGGTGGGCGGCTACCCACCCAGGAGGAGTGGCTGGCAGCCGCAACCCTGGACAGAGAGGAAACAATCCGCGCGGGCGGGTGGGGCCCGGTTGATCAATCGTCCGGGGATGTCACTCCCCGCAGGGTTCATGGTCTGGCGGGAAACGTGGCGGAGTGGTCAGAAAACCCTGAACGCAATCCCGCCTTTCCCATGAATGCCAGGAGCCCGCTGGCGTGCGGGGGGACGTTTCTGGCCCCGGGTGGCGGGGTGCGGGCCCGGATCTGGCTGAACACCCGGGAAGTCCGCCGGAGGGATGTGGGCTTTCGGCTGGTCCAGGCGGCTCCCTGAAAGAGACGAGATTCGCCGGGATATTTAGGGAATTGAGCACAAATTATCAGAAACCCGGCGAGTTTCCCTTGCGATGAGTCCCGGGTACGACGTAAACCTCCGGGCGCCAGTTATTCACACCCAACATGCTCCCCACTTCCAGAATACGGTTCCTGGCGTTCGCCCTTGCGGTGTTATCGGCTGGCGAAAGCATTGAGGCTCAGGTCAAAGCGAGTCTCAGCATGACGAAGAAGGAATACATTGCCCACGAGCCGGTGGTTGCCACCGTGACTCTGACAAATAACGCCGGTCGCGACCTGCTCATTCACACGGATGGCCAGACAACCCTGAACTGGCTCGATTTCGAAATCAAGAACTCGCGCGGCACTGCCCTTAGTCCCCTGGCGGCAATGAATTTCGGCGCAGTGACAATTCCGGCGGGCCGCAGCATTACCAAGAGTGTTGATCTTACGGGGGCGTTCCGCGTGACCGAACCCGGACGATTCCGCTGTAAGGCCGTGGTCCGGCTTCCCGGAGGCAGGGGCCAGTTCGTCACCAATACGACCTACTTCAATGTCACGCGGGGGCGACAGGTTTACAGCCAGCGCGTGGGAGATCCGGCCAGCGGGAATGTGCGTGAGTATCGGCTCTCCATTCATAATACCTCGCGCAAGTCTTCACTCTACGTTCACCTCATCGACATCCGCACGGGTCGCACCATGCAGGCCTTCCGCATGGGGGATGTCATTACCAGCAAGACGCCGAAGGCCACCGTAGACCGCGGCAACAACCTGCACGTTCTCTTTCTGGCCGCGCCCAATATTTATGCCCATGGCACGGTCACGCCCGCGGGGAAGCACCTTGGCACGAAGTACTACAATCCCGCCCCGGACAGGAAGCCGGCCCTGGTGACCTTCACGAATGGAGAGGTCGTTATCTCCGGTGGGATCTCCTACGATCCCAGGGAGGCCGCGCAGAGCAGAGCACGGCTTCGAAAGCTATCGGAACGTCCCCGGATAACCTATCGTTAGCAGGGGCGAAGGGGGATTCGGGGAGACGGCTTTCCGCGCACCTTCAGAAATGCGTTGCGGAGACATGCCGTCTTGGGTAAAAGATTTCTAACAAGATAAGCTTGTCCCGGTTTTTCCTGCCCATGTTTTTTCTCCATTCTCTTCTGCGGGGAGTTGTTCTTGCCGCTCTTGTGCTCGCGTTCGGTTCGTCGGGCGCCTCTGCCAGCTACTTTAGCCGTGTTGTAATCGATCCGGGTCACGGAGGACATGATCGCGGTGGCTGGTCAGGGAAGGTCTACGAGAAGCACCTGGCTCTCGATACTGCCCTTCGACTTGAGCGTTATCTGCAGGCGAGCGGCTACCAGGTGACCATGACTCGCAAGAGCGACACCTTCATTTCGCTCCCCCGGCGGGCTGCGATCGGGAATCGCTATCGCAGTTCGATTTTAGTGAGTCTGCACTATAACCACACCTGGAGACGTTCTGTTTCCGGACTGGAGACCTTTTACTATCGCGCAGAGAGCAAGCCGTTGGCGGAGGCCATTCAGCAGGGCATGCTGCGGCGCGTGAAGGCTTCCAACCGGGGAGTGAAGTTCGGACGTTATCATGTTCTGCGGGCCTCCCGGAATCCTGCGGTCCTGGTGGAATGCGGATTCGTCAGTAACACCCGGGAGCGGTCCCGCATGAAGAAGGGGACATACCGCGATGCGGTGGCCCGCGGAATTGCCGAGGGGATTGCGAACTACCGCCGCTCACGCTAGAGCCGCAAAGAAGCCGGAAAATGAGGAGTGCGATGGAGTTCGCCGGGGGTATGCTGTGCTCATGGGCCTGATCGATTGTCAGGAAATGCGCGAGCTGGAGGAAAAGGTCTTCCAGGCCGGGGTTTCGGCGGAGGCTCTCATGAACAAGGCCGGGCGGCGGCTGGGGGAGGTTCTGAGGACTCTTTACCCGGAACCCGGGACGGCGGTGGCTTATCTGGGGCGGGGCAATAACGGGGGCGATGCCCTGGTTGCCCTGCAGGGATTGCGGGCGGCGGGGTGGCACATTGCGCTCCGCTGTCCCTTTCAACCACTGGAGCTCGGCCTCCTCCCTCGCCGCAAGCTGCGGGAGCTGGGCGAGGTGGAGTTGCGACAGGAGGCCTTTGAGCCGATGGACAATCCGGGGCCTCTCCTGCTGATCGACGGGCTGCTCGGAATCGGAGCGAGGGGCCCCTTGCGCGATCCCCTGCGTTCCCTTGCGGTCGAGATGAACGACCTGCGCGCACGGGCGGGTGCGCGGGTGGTGGCGGTGGACATTCCGTCCGGTCTCAATGGAGACACCGGGGAGCCTGGTGAGGGAGCGGTCCGGGCGGACCTAACCGCCACCATCGGGATACCCAAGAAGGGGCTGGTGACCGACGGCGCGCTCAATCACGTGGGCCGGATTGAGATCATTCCCCTGGAGGACCTGCCCGTTCCGGTCGGTGGAGATCACGTGACCACCGCATGGAACCTCCGCCCCCTCCTTCCGCCCCGGGACTTTGAGATCCACAAAGGGCAGGCCGGCCGGATCGGAATCGTGGCGGGGTCGCGTGGAATGCTCGGGGCCGCGGGACTTGCTGCCCTCGGAGCGCTGCGCGGGGGCGCCGGTCTCGTGACAGTATACGTCATGGAGCGGGACTATCCGCTCCTGATCTCGGCGGGCCCGCCACCGGAAGCGATGATCAGGCCGGTGGCCAGTTATGCCGAGGTTGGTGACGACGGACAGGACGTTCTGGTGATCGGTCCCGGCCTGGGTCATCCGGGGGGCAACGAGGAGAAGGCCCTCCTGGATCTCCTTGGACGGAACGACATTCCGCTCGTGGTTGATGCGGACGCTCTTAACCTTCTTGCCTCGGCAGGGGTGACGGGCAGGATCCACCGCCAGATGGTGCTCACTCCTCATCCGGGGGAAATGCAGCGACTTTTCCCGGAGGGGGACGAGTTGAGTCGGGCAGAAAAGGCGCGACAATTCGTGACGACCTGCCCCTGCACCTTGCTCTACAAGGGCGCACGAACCATCGTGACCTCGACGGGAGAGAAGCTTTACTACAACAGCACGGGTCATCCCGGGATGGCCACCGGCGGACAGGGGGACGTTCTGAGCGGATTGCTGGGAGCGCTGGTCGCAGGAGGCCTCCAGCTCATGGACGCAGCCCGCGCTGCCGCCTGGCTGGCGGGCCGTGCGGCGGAGTTGGCCCTGGAGGACGGCCAGTCGGAGCAGTCCCTGGTGGCGGGAGACACCGCCCGGTCGCTGGGAGCAGCGTTTCATGCGCTTCGCCGGGGCTGCTAGGATCCGTTTGAACAAAAGCGGGGAGAGATTCCGCTTTCACCTTGGCCGGGATGGAGGCATCCTTGCCAATGTCCCCCGTAGCGCCCTATGAACGATGGAATGCGCCGCTTTGCTGTTCTGTTCGGGGTATTTGTCCTCGCGTTCCTCGCCGTCTTTGTCTTCCGGAAGGTGCAGGGGGGTGACGGATTCTTCGACCTTTTCAAATTCTGGGAGAGAGACCGCGAGGAGAAATTCATCCCGGAAAGCTACACCCTGAGCAACAAACCGGCCCTCTCCCCGGGAGAGGTCGAGTTTCTTTCCGCTCTGGACGGGGAATTCGCCAGACTGACGGAAGCGGTGGTGCCGTCCGTGGTGTCATTGCACACCGAGGGCATCAAGCGCCAGCTCATGCAGGACTGGTTCGGGCGGGTGTGGGTCGACGAGGGCTACCCTGTGCGCGGGATCGGGTCCGGGGTGATCGTCTCCGAAGAAGGCCACGTGGTGACCAACGAACACGTCACAAACGGGAAGTCGAAAATCAGCGTTACCATGCATGATGGCAAAACCTATCCCGCGACCGTGATCGGAGAAGACCGGGCCCTCGACATCGCGGTCATCAGGATCAAGGCGGATCGTGATTTCAAGCCTCTCAAATTCGGGGATTCGGGGCGCGTGCGGCAGGGACAGCAGGCCCTCGCCATCGGGAACCCCTTTGGCCTCGGGGAGACCGTGACGCGTGGGATCATCTCCGCCAAGGAAAGGACCATCTCGGATCGCCAGCGGGATCTTTTCCAGACCGATGCGGCCATCAATCCAGGGAATTCAGGCGGCCCCCTGATCAATATTTATGGTGAGATCATCGGGATCAATGCCGCGATCTACTCCCCTGATACCGAGGACCGTGGCTTTGTGGGGATTGGGTTCTCCATTCCGGCCAACGATGTGCGGGAGGTTTTCGAACAAATTCTGGCCAAGGGGAGAGCCACGCGCGGATGGCTCGGCGTGCGCTGCTACGATTGGAATCCCCTCGTGCGGGAAAAGATCGGGTGGTACGAAACCGGTGGAGTCTATATCGTGGATGTGGTGCCCGACTCCCCCGCCCAGAAGGCGGGGTTGCAGGCCGATGACGTGGTGGTCAGCTACAACGGGAAACCGGTGGCAAACCGCGTCCACTTCTTCAGTGAGATTCAACGGACGCCCATTGACCGGGAAGTGACTATCAAGGTGTGGCGGTCCGGGGAAGAGGTGAACCTAACCGCCACCGTGATTGACGCCGAAGACTCGGAGTCTCTGACGCGGCGACGCGAACCGGCGACGCGCAGTGCGACCGATGAGCGTATCATTCAGGACATCGGCATAAAGGTGCAGGAATTGACCCTTCTTCAGCGCACGCGGGGGGGCAGCGGAGTTCTCATCACCGCCGTCTCCCCGGGCAGCCAGGCGGCCCTCCGGGGTTTGCGCCCGGGCGACCTGGTCTTGGAGATCAACAACGTCCGGGTGGAGCATCCCATCGACTTTTACGCCCGCCTGGTGGCCTCTGCGGCGGTTCAGCAGACTTCCATCGCGGTCCAGCGGGGCCGGAAAATCTATCGGGTCAGGCCCTTTGAGCGGGTGGCCCGCATGGAGAACGAGGAATAGAGATAGAAGAGGTTGGACCTTTGCGTTTTATGGGAGACCCCCTATAATGGAGCACTGGGACTCCGCTCATGTCTTTTGATCCTTATGACTCCTACGAATCCCGCAGTGCGTTCGGAGTAGTGGTTCTTGTTGCCGCGGTTGTTGTTTCCGGGGTGGCCTTCTTCTTCGTTGCCCGCTTCCTTTCTTCGGAGGGCAATGAGGCGAAAGACAGCGGAGGGGCGGAAGAACCCGCAGAAGTGGTGCGTGCGCTCGATAAGGCTCCGGAACAATTCGGTCCGGTGGAAGTGACAGTGGCTCCGGAGAGCGCCGATCGGATTCTCAATTCGCTCGGGATCGGGGTGACCACCGCCGATCCTGCTCTTCTGGTTGAGCAGATCGGCCGCACCCTGGAGGCCGGGAAGATCCAGGCGGCGGCTAACCTGATCGGCCGGAAAGCTCTTTCGGAAGATCAGGTCAGGCAACTGCAGGAGCTGGCGGATCAGGGCCGCTTGAAGCTTGATGAAGATCGCCCCATCAGTGAGATCGGGGAGCTGGAAGTCAACAGGCGCGGTCGCTGGGCCTTGAACCTGAGTGACGATTACGGGTCCCGCATCTATCTCGACCTTCTCCAGAAGGAGGGGAAGTGGGGAGTCGAGAAGGTGGTTCTTCCCGGGGGAGTTCCCAATGGTGAGGGGCCTGGCCGGGCCGTCATGGTCGATGCGCTGGGAATTGCCGCGGCCTTTCTGCAGGCCGCCCTCAGGCAGAATTTCGAGACCGCCAGGGCCTTTGTCGATCCCAGGGAGGTTTCCGACGCCAAGATCGCGGGCCTCTGCATCGTTTTTGAGGAAGGGCAGTATCAATTGCGCGAACACAAACCGCTGCGCGCGGTCCTTAACCGGGCGGAGGTGGCGGCCTTTCTTGCCAACGTGGAAACCAGCGACGGCTCCCAGGCGGCCCAGTTCGGGATCAACCTGAAGCGGGCCGATGAGAATTCGCCCTGGCGGGTGGTCGAGATCAATCTCGACCAGTTGCTGGTGGATTACGCGCAGCGCGTGGCGGGCGGCGACATCTATTACACTCCCCTCATCCGCAATCCGAAGGGAGGCGATACCCTTATTCTCTACTTCGGCTTCGATGAAGAGACTCTCACCGCACGGACCGAGCGCCAGCTGGAAATCGTGGCTCTCCTGTTACAGACGGACAAGGAGAAGAAGCTCACTCTGAGCGGGCATGCCGATGCCATCGGGTCCGTAGCCTACAATAAAAGCCTTTCCGGCCGTCGCGCCGAAACGGTGCGTCAGTTCCTGGTCGACAGCGGAGTGGCCCCCGGGCAGATTGAGACCGTCGCTCTCGGCAAGACCCAGCCGCGGCGCCCCAATACCACCGTGGGCGGGGCGGACAATCCGGATGGTCGCCGGGTCAATCGACGCGCCGAGATTTACCTCGATTTCTGACAGCAAGATGGGCCGGGGCTTTCGCAGTGAGATCGTGGTGGGACTGTGCCTCTTCGTGCTCTTCCTGCTGGGCGCGATCTTTTTCAACGCCCCGCGCAGGAGCGACCCCATTCAATCGCTGCGTTCCTGGCAGGATGCCGACGCGCCGCCCGGTTATCCGGTGGGGGCGAGCGAGGATTCAGACGGCCGCATCCCACCCTTTGGCGGCCGCTACCTTCTGCACGATGCCTTCACGCGCTTCCTTCTGCCTCCGGTCACTCTTCTTGACCAGCCCCTCGGCTCCGAGACGGGAGCCTTCGCCTACAACGCCCAGCCCTTTTTAGAGATGAACGAGCGGGCGCAAATGAATCACCTGGGCGACGATCTGAACGGAATCGGTGGAGGCAATTCTGATCTCGGTGATCCGGTCTACGCGGCGGGCAACGGGTATGTCATTTTTGCGGGAGACCGGCGAGGCAAGTGGGGCAAGGTGGTCATCCTGGGACACCGTCTGCCGGATGGGCGCCTGGCCCACAGCCTGTACGGCCATCTCGAAAAACTCTCCGTGGCCCCGGGCGCGGTGGTGGCGCGGGGGCAGCAACTGGGGACAGTGGGCACCGGGAACGATGCCTGGCTCGCCCATCTCCACTTCGAGGTCTACGAGGGCGCCTGCCTCGAGCCGGGTGACGGTTATTCCCTGCACCAGGGCAACCGCATCGATCCCACCGGCCTGATCGCCGCCCACCGCCCGGCCGCTCCCGAAGAACTTGCGCCGGCACCGCTGGGAGTCTTTGAAGGGGTAGAGCAGACCTTCAAGCTGGGGGAGTAAGGCTGGGAGGAGCCCCTCGGGCCTCGCGCTCCGGGGAATACGGATTTATGGATTTGCCTGCCCTGCCGGGGCGGTTTGGAAGGTGGCCGAAGAGCAGGCCAAGGCAACTTCGGCTCTTGGGGTCGTGAAAGCAGGAGCGGGAAGGAGGACCTCCATGAGCCTTCCCTAGCCCAGCAGTTCATGCACCACCCGCCCATGCACGTCGGTGAGGCGAATGTCGCGGCCGCCGAAGCGGTAGGTGAGCTTCTTGTGATCGATGCCCAGCAGGTGGAGGATGGTGGCGTGAAGGTCGTAGATTTCGAGTGGGTTCTCCACCGCCTTATAGCCCCACTGATCGGTCGCTCCGTAGACGATGCCGGGCTTCACCCCGGCACCCGCCATCCAGAGGGAGAAACCGAACTCGTTGTGATCCCGCCCGTTGCCGCCCTGGGCGAACGGCGTGCGGCCGAATTCGCCGGACCACAGCACCAGGGTATCGTCCAGCATGCCGCGAGCCCTGAGGTCCCTGAGCAACCCCGCGATGGGTTTGTCCACCGAGCGGGCATTGTTGCCGTGGTTCTTCCGCAGGCCACCATGGGCATCCCAGCGATCCTCTCCGATATCAGGGATGGTGAGCTCCACGAAACGCACGCCGCGTTCAATGAGTCGGCGGGCGATAAGGCATTCGCGGGCGTAGGTCTTGGTCCCCTTGTAGTCATCGTCGATCCCGTAGAGCGCCCGGGTGGCCTCGCTTTCGTCGCGGAAGTCCATGAGGGCGGGCACCGCCAGCTGCATGCGGGCGGCCAACTCGTAGTTCATGATGGCGGATTCCAACTCGGAATTGCCCTGGGCGCTCCGGGCATTGAGGCGACCGATGAGCTGGCGCTTGAGGAGCTGGCTCCGGGCGTTGCGCTCGTTAGGCTTCACGTTTGCGACCGGCGTACCGTTGGCATTGAGCAAGCTGCCGCGGTGGGTTGCGGTGAGGAAGCCATTGGAAAAGCAATCCAGTCCGCCGGAGGGGATCCGCCCGCCGTTGATAACGACAAAGCCGGGCAGGTTCTCGCTTTCCTTCCCCAGCCCGTAGGAGGCCCAGGCCCCCATGCTGGGGCGTCCCTGTAGGCCGGTTCCACTGTGGAAGAAATAGTTGGCGGTGGTGTGCTCCGGGAACTTGGAGGTCATCGAGCGCACGACACAAAGTTCGTCGGCGAGCCCGGCGATGTGCGGGAAGAGGTCACTCACCGGAACGCCGCACTGCCCGCGCGGCTTGAAGGCCCAGGGTGATTTCATGACCTTGCCGATGTTTTCAAACTGGGTCTTCTCCAGCTTGCCGATCGCCTTGCGAGGATCCTGGCCGTGATGCTTGTCGAGCATCGGCTTGTAGTCGAAGGAGTCCACCTGCGAGACCCCGCCCTCCATGAAGAGGAAAATCACGTTGCGGGCCCGGCCGGGGAAGTGGCTGTCGGGAACAAGGGGCGAGGCGGCCCGGGTTTTTTCCATGAGGCCGGCCATGGCGAGAGCGCCAAAACCCATTGAGGCCCGTTGGAGGATCTCGCGGCGGGAGAGAAGCAGTTCGTTCGCCATCATTGCAGGTAAATGAAGTCGTTCATGGAAAAGAGGCCGTGGCAAAGGTCCTGCCAGAGTCCGGGGGAGTTTGGATTGCCGCCATGCAGCTCCATGAGTCCGGGGAAGGCCTCCATCAGGATGGTCAGCTCATGGTTCTGGGGCGGGCGGGCAAATGCGTCGGCGAACATACGGGTGAAGCGTTCCTGCGGAGTGGCAGACGGCATCTCCTGCAGGATCCGCTGGGCCCAGATCTTCGCCTGCTCGTAGATGAGCTTGTCGTTCATGAGGGCCAGGGACTGGGCGGGCACGTTCGTGATGTCGCGCTTCCCCTTGGTGCTGAAGGGCATGGGAAAATCGAAGGCCAGCATGAGGGTGGGGAGGAAATTCCGTCGGACCGAGGTGTAGAGGGAACGGCGGCCCGCGCCATCAAGGGGCCCCCCTCCGGGGCGCCCGCGGCCCACCACGAACTCGTCGAGATACGTGGGAACCGGCTGGCCGCCCACCTTGCGGTCGAGTCGTCCGGAGACCGCAAGAACAGAGTCACGGATAGCCTCCGCTTCCAGGCGCCGCACGGGCATCCGGTGCACCAGGATGTTGTTGGGGTCGCTCGTCTCGAATTCCGGATCGGAGCTCTGGCTGGACTGTCCATAGGTTCGCGTAAGGAGGAGGCGTGCGATGAAGGACTTGGTGGACCATTTGTGCGTGTCCACGAACTCGCGGGCCAGGTAATCCAGCAACCCGGGGTGCGAGGGGCGCTCACCCAGCCAGCCGAAATTGTCAACGGTCCGCACAAGGCCCTGGCCAAAGAGCTGGTGCCAGATCCGGTTCACCATCACCCGGGAGGCGAGGGGATTCCCGGGGTCGGTGATTTGCCGGGCCAGTTCAAGGCGGCCGGAATTGCGGGCGTCAATGGGAGTGAGCCGGAAGGCCTTGGGAAGCCCCCGCACGGTGGGATCAAGGAGCCGGGCCGGGCTGCCCCGGTCCATGTTGTATTCGTTCACCCCGTTGCCATCAAGCCAGGCTACCGCCAGCCGCGACTCCCACATTACGCCCTGGCGGATCTCCTCGAGCTTTTCAAGATAGGCGGTCGCGATCTGGGAGGCCTTGAGCTTCGGTTGCGCCACGATCCAGCGGGCGGCGTGGAGATTTTCCTTCTTAATGCTGCCATCGGCCAGGTCTTTCCAGGCTGCCGAGAGCTCGTGGCGGGTCAGGTTGAGGTGTTTCTGTTCCAGGGGAGGCGGGTTGTCGGCTTCCACCACCATGAGGACCTCGAGCGGGCTCCCGCCCTCGGCCCCGAACTCGATGTGTGTGCGCAGACCGGCATAGCCGGAGAGGTCATGACTCACCCAGCGCGGCTGATCACCATCGATCTTCGGCCGCTGGATCAGCCGTCCATGAAGGGGCCCCGTGACCATGATGTGCTGGCCCACCCCGGCATAGACGAAGGCGTGACCGCGCATAAGGTAGTGGAGCCGTCCGCTTTTCAGCTCAAAGGCGGGCGTCCGGATCATTTTTCCGGAGCGCGAGTGGCTGTTGAAGGAGCCCGAGTCGTTTTCACTGTCGACGATCCTGAGCCCGTTCCAGAAGGGATCGCGGCGGGCAGCCCCGTAGCCTGCGATGTGCAGTCCCGGCTCGTCTTTGCCGGAACCGAGCAGGAGGCCGCCTTCAGCGGAAACTCCGGGACCGAAGGAGGGGCCATTCACGATCCAGGGAGCGGCTCCGGGACGGGTGTAATCCGCAACCACCCGCACCTTCTGCCCTTCCTGCATCTTGAGGGTGAGCGGCCCCGGGACGCGGAAGGTGGCCTGTTTACTCAACTCGGCGAAGTGGGGCGCCGCTTCCTTTGCGAAGTTCCTGAGAACCTGTGCCCCCATCGTTCCCCGCAGGGTCTCCAGCTTTCTGGCCTGGGCCCGGTTGATCTCCATCGATTCATAGCGCACCTGCCGGTAGCTTGAACTGGCGATGAATCCGGAGAGGGCGTAGTAGTCCTCCTGGGAGATGGCGTCAAACATGTGGTCGTGGCAACGGGCGCAGGCCACCGTGAGACCGAGGAAGGTCTTGCTCAGGACGTCAATCTTGTTGTCGGTGCGGTCGCACTCGTCCTGGCGGATGTCGACCGGCGAGTGCACTTCCTCCCCGAGAAACGGCCACCCGGTTCCCAGGATGGATTCGTTGGCACGGGTCCCGGGGTGCAGGCGGGGCGGGGCGAGAAGGTCGCCCGCGAGGTGCTCCTGCACGAGCTGGTCATAGGGCACATCGGCGTTGAAGGCTCGCACGAGGTAGTCCCGGTAACGCCAGGCATTCGCGATCCCGTAGTCGCTCTCGTGGCCGCGGGATTCAGCATAGCGGATAAGGTCCATCCAGTGTCTCGCCCATCGCTCGCCGTAGTGCGGCGAGGCCAGGAGAGTCTGCACCGCGGTCCGGTGCCGGTCTTTACTACCGTCTGCCAGGAAGGCGCGCATGGCGCCGGGGGTCGGAGGCAGACCCGTGATGGCGAAGTTGATGCGGCGGAACCAGTGTCGATCGCTTGCAGGCGCCGCAGGCTTGATGTTGTTCCTTTCCAGGGCGGCGAGGACGAACCTGTCGATCTCATCAGCAGGCCATGCGGCATCCTGGACGGTGGGGGGGGCCGGCCTGGCAGGCGTCTCCCAGATCCAGGGCAGGCGCTCCCTGAATTCTCCAAATTTAAATTCAGCCGGAGCCCAACCTGAGAGGAGGATTGCGATCAGGGCGGAGGACAGAAGGGAAACGCGCATGAATTCAGGTGTTTGGCGGAGTATCTCCCCGGGGGATTCGACTTACAACGGGAAGTTTTGGCGGGGGATCGCGTCTTTGGAGGACGATGGCGGAAACCCCGGCCACCTGCGAGCGAAGCTCATGGAAAGGAGGCTGACGGACCTCAGGGGCCGGGTTGTGATTTGTGGTCGGGAGGCTGCCTGCATCCTTTGGTGCGTGGCTTCAGATGAACTTCCCGGGGTTGAGAATCCCCCTGGGATCAAGGGCTGTCTTCATGGCAGCGTGGGTGGCCACCCCCTCCTTGCCGACGGCATCGGCGAACCATCGTTTCTTGGCCAGGCCAACTCCGTGTTCGCCGGTGATGACCCCCCCGTTTCGCAGAATCCAGGTGAAGAGCTGGTCGAGGGCTCCATCGGCGTGGGCCCGCACCGAGGGATCCTGGTAGTTCTCCACCATCAGGTTGGTATGGATGTTGCCGTCTCCGGCGTGCCCGAAACAGGCGACTGCGATACCGGTTTGCTCCTGTAGCCCGTGGGCGAATTCGACCAGTTCCACCAGCCTGGAGCGGGGCACCACGATGTCCTCGTTCAACTTGGTCAGGCCGGTGTGCCGCAGGGAATACGAAAAGTCACGGCGCAGCTGCCAGATCGCCTCACAGGCCTCGTCGTCGGTGTGGTGCTCCACGGTCAGGGCGCCGAATTCCTCCAACAGGCTGGCGAGTTCCTCTCGCTCGTTGTCAACCGCAGCCCGCCTGCCGTCAATCTCCACGATGAGGTGGGCATCACCGGCGGGCAGGGCGTCGGGTCCGAGGTATTCGCGGGCGGCCCGCAGGGTGAACCCATCGGTGATTTCGAGGGCGGAGGGGAGGTGGCCGGAATTCAGGATCCTCTGCACGGCCTGCGCGGCCTGGGGGAACTCTGCAAAGGTGGCGGTGAGCATGGCGCGGGTTTCCGGGTGCGGAATGAGGCGCAGGGTGGCTTCGCTCACCACGCCGAGCATGCCCTCGGATCCCACGAAGAGGCCCACAAGATCGAAGCCGGTCTTGTTCTTGTGACACCGGGAACCGCAGCGAAGGACCGATCCGTCGGCGAGAACCACCTCGAGACCGAGGACGTAGGGGCGGGTGACCCCATACTTGAGGCACCGGGGCCCACCCGCATTGGTGGCGATGTTGCCGCCCAGCGAGCATTCTCTCAGGGAAGCGGGATCGGGCGGGTAGTACCAGCCCACCTTCCGGGCGGCGTCCTGAAGGTCCCCGGTAATCACCCCCGCTTGGACCACGGCCACCCCATCCTCGGGATTAAGCTCGAGGATTCTGGTCATGCGGGAGACGGAGAGCACGATTCCGCCTTGTCCGGGCACGCAGCCGCCCACGTAGCCAACCCCCGCTCCCCGGGTCGTCACCGGGATGCCACGTTCATTGGCAAACTGCAGGACGCGCACGATGTCCTCGGTAGCCTCCGCGAAGACCACGGCCTCAGGCAAGGCGGAGGCGTGCCACTTATCGATTGCGTGGCTGGCGAGAACCTCCGCCGCAGCGGACACCTTGGCAGCACCCAGGAGTTGGACAAGTGCGTCGTGCACGGCAGTAATAAGGGCCATTCCGGGGGCGTGGGCGACAGATTTCTTCGGCCGTCACTTGACCTTCCGGGATCAGTCGAAAACCATGAGGGTCATGAGCTGGCTGCGAGGCAGGCCCCGGGAATACCTGACCCGCTGCTGGGAGTGGCGGGAGTGGCTGCTTGCCGTGGCCCTGGGGCTCTGGCTGGCCGGCTACTGGGTCGCACAGGACGGCTGGTATCACCGGCGGGCGCTCGTGTGGCTGGTCCCCTTCCTGTTGCTGGGGGCGGACCGCATGATCAGGGCAGGGGCGATCCGCTGGCTCTGGGCGGTGGCGCTCCTGCTTGGCTGGCAGGTCCTGAGCCGAAGCTGGGCAGAGCCTCCGCTGGTGGAGGCGGGAGGGGC
The DNA here is from genome assembly GCA_002501065.1 of Akkermansiaceae bacterium UBA7890. Classification (GTDB taxonomy): domain Bacteria; phylum Verrucomicrobiota; class Verrucomicrobiia; order Verrucomicrobiales; family Akkermansiaceae; genus Roseibacillus_B. The sequence goes on along the minus strand of DLRK01000128.1, from coordinate 882 downwards.
CGGAGATGCCGTGGTGGTCCTTTTGCTTGGGGCGGCTCTGGCCGCCGTGGGGCGGCGGAAACCTTTCGGGATGTGGATCATTGGAGGATTGGCGATTCTGGGGGCGGGGGTGGTGGCCTACTCGCTGGGAGCCTTTTATGGGGAAGAAGGCCGTAGCCTTGCTGCAGATCGTTTTCGAAACGTCTTCGTCTACAGTGAGGGGCTGAATCCGGTCCTGACGGGAATGCTCTGCGCCTCCGGGGCGGTCGCGGCAGCGTGGTTCACGCTCCGGAACAGCGGGTGGAGAGCCAGAATCCCATGGTCTCTGGCGCTCGCGGTGCTGGTCTTCGGGATGATGGCAAGCCAGAGCCGGGGGCCCGCCCTGGGCTTCGGGTCGGGATTGGGGATCCTGCTCTTTTTTGAGCGGCGGGCCTGTCTCAGCGC
>DLRK01000128.1:0-124 GCA_002501065.1 Akkermansiaceae bacterium UBA7890 | reverse complement strand
GGAATCACCATCGTCGCGACGGTGGGAGGCTACTTCCTGGCGATTCTTTGGAGTGGGGTGGTGGTGGATGCCATCGCGCGGGGGACCACGGGACGCGTTCCCATTTACCAGTGGTTCCTGGAGC
>DLRK01000197.1 GCA_002501065.1 Akkermansiaceae bacterium UBA7890 | reverse complement strand
GTCTGCCCCGGGAGGCGGGGATCAACCAGCAGCAGGAGGACGTGATCGACTACCTCCGTGAGGAGGTCAGAGTATCGAAGGAGATTGGGGCGAACGTCACCTTCGAATTGAGTGCCAGCACCCGTGATTGTTTCGAACTCCTGGCCGCTCGGAAGGGAAGGGGGCGTTACGTGTTTACTGGGAGCCACCTGGATTCACCTCTCAGCGCCTGAGACAGGCGGGCTACGGCGCGCAACAGCGCTTCTCCGACGAGCGATTTGTTCTGGCACCAGGCACAGCAGTCTATAGAATTTAGGCAACAAATCTGCCCAATGTCATGAAAACACTACCTCTTAAAGAGATCTTTGCATTCATTCTTACGACTGGCCTGGGTCAACTGGCGGCTGCGGCTGATGATTTGTCCGGCTCATGGATACTGAGTTCGGAAGCGTTTATTGGTGGGGGCACCTCGGAAGCGACGCTGACGTTGAAACAGGAAGGCGCTGAACTCAGTGGAGCCTATGAAGATGGGTTTGGGAAACCAGAAATCGAAGAGGGCAAAGTCGCTGACGGCGAGATCTCATTTAAGATCACACGCACCTTTGGCGATCGCGTGTTCACCACGAAATACTCTGGCAAGCTCAAGGGGAAGTTGCTCATCGGGTCGATGACGCTCGAGGGCTTCAACGAACCGCGAACAGTCGAATGGCGCGCCTACCGCGCACCCGAAATCGATCCGACCGGACTGTGGAAATGGCAGACCACCAGCCAGCGCGATGGAACCAAGCGCGACAGCTGGGTGAAATTGACCTATGCCGGCGGCGAACTCACGGGGACCTACAAGACGGGGCGCGGCCAGTCACAAGTCGTCGACGCCAAGCTCGAGGGCAAACAGATCAGCTTCAAGGTCGTGCTCCGGTTTGGTGAGCGAAGCTTCAGCACAGCCTACAGCGGCATGCTCGGCGACAAGGGACTGTCAGGCAAGATCACCTCTCGCCGCGGCGAGGAGGATCGCGTTGTGGACTGGGCAGCAGCTCGAGATATTCCCAAAGTCGATCCGCTCGGCACTTGGTCATGGTCGCGTCCGGGACGCGATGGCGCATTAAACGAAACCAAGATTACGATCAAGAAGGAAGGGGACCATCTCACGGGCACGCTTTCCGGTGGCGACACCGAGACGCCAATTGAGGACGCTAAACTGGACGGGGACGTGCTGAACTTCAAAATGACGCGCGAAAACGATCGCGGCTCTTTAGTCACGACCTATAGTGGCAAGATCGACGGGGATGTGTTAATCGCCAAGATCGGGATAAATTTCGGCGAGCGGACCTTCAATCGGAAAGTCGTGGCCAAGCGCGTTCTCGCCAAGGCGAACCCCGTAGGCACCTGGACCTGGACGAGCCGCAGGGGGCGCGATGGTGACAGCGTGGAGAACAAGCTGACGCTGACAAAAGCCGACGGCAAACTCGCCGGCTCGTTCACCAGAGGCGACGATCAATCAGCACTCGAAGACCTCGCCCTCGACGGCAATACGGTTTCCTTCAAACTGCAACGCACCTTCCGCGACAATCCGGTGACGCTGAGATACTCCGGTCAGATCCGCGGGGACTCGATCAAAGGCTCGTATCGCTTTGGAGATTCTGACGAAGCAGGTGGATGGGAGACGTTCTGGAACGCGGAACGCGCAGCGAAGTGAGTGTGCTTTCGTAGTGGTGCCCTCTGGTCGCCACGAGCGGGTCATATCGTAGCGACCAGAGGTCACCTCTACGTACGTATCACAGCGCTTCCCGCTCCAATTCTCGACTTCGGCGATCCGTGCCGGATCGATCTTCGCGATCGATGATGTCCCTTGCAAAACCTGAATCGCATCTTGCCGATCGCTCGGCGCTTCTTCTGCATGCGCGGGAGACACCGCGTAGTGTCCAGAAACTGGAATACAACGAAATGTTCAGATTTCCAGACTGTTGGGAGGGGCGGTCTGAGAGCGATTTCTAATCGTGCTCCACGTTTTCGGACGGTCAGACTCCGTCAATGAATGGGATGAAGCTGATGGTGGCGTCTTTGGCCAGCTGGATTAACCAGCAGGAACACGTGCCCTGGGACTGAAAAGCGACACTCTGTCGCATTTGACTTGATGATGGCAACCGCGGCCCGAGTGGGCTTGAGATCCTCTGCCAACCGTCCACGGAGCTGTCAGAGTCTGCTGCGGCGGATGGGGAGATGCGTGTCGCCGGCCGCTTGGTGGATTGCGTCGCTGCTACTACCGGGATGCCGCGTGGATTCGCCTACGCGACGGTCATGCTGACCGATGAGTCTGTTCTCGCCGTGTATTCGGTGCACCTGAAGTCGAACTCAGGCGGGATCGAGGAGACCACCCCGAAGCGGGAGGAGAGCGCACGGCAACTCATTGCGCACTGCAATGGCCTGAAGGAGCGCTTTGAGAAGGAGGGGAAGGCCTTCTATGCAGTGATAGGCGGGGACTTCAATAGCGATCCGACGAGTGAGAAGTGGGCTGAAGACGATACCCAAACGGAACTCACCAGCGCCGCTGTTACAACATGCCATTTTTTCATCTCAGCACCATTCTTCGTTTACGGCGCTGGCGAGGCGGCCCCCGCGTAATTCACAGGCATACGCTAGTCACCCACTCGGACATCATCAATCGACAAACCACTGTAGGTGTCCGGGGTATTATCACTGATGAAATTCCACTCGATGAGAACAGTCTCTCCGATTGCCTCCGGAGGGACCGGAAACCGGATCGTCGTCCAGTCGTTGTCGAATACTTCCATGTCTATCGGCACCTCTCCTCCCAACTGACTCAGGTCTGATGCTCTCAGGAAACGCACTACCGCAGCATCACCAAAGCCGTCCGCATCACGATAGGCCTCGAAAGACAACTCGGCCTCCGCTATCCCGCTCAAATCGATGGCTGGCGAACGAAGGGAGATATCGGAATCCGGACCGTAGTCCCCAAGGTTGGTGGACCAGGCATTGGCCGACTCGGCGGCCCCCGCGACAGGCCCGGTGCTTCCGGCTGGTGTGCCCAGCTCCCAGGCCGTATTGGCATTTTCATCATTAACCAGGGTTGTCCACCCAGCCGCGCCGCCCTCAAAGTCCGTGGAATAAAGGACTATTGGCGGCGCCGGGAACGCCTCGATCACGAAGAAGCGAGTCGGGTCGGGGGGGAGCGGAATGGTGAGGGTGTTCTCCGGCGGAGTGGCCTCCATATCTTCGTGTCCGCCGAAGATCGGCCAGGTCGCGGGTTCGCCGTTGGACGGATCGGTCTCGCTGCGCAGGGTGTAGAGCATGCTGGCCTGGCTTTCCCAGGCGATGCTGAGGGTGTCGGCGACGGGCTCATGAGTGACCTGCAGTTGGGGACGAGCCCCGTCGGGCCGGCTCCAATCGTAGGGCGGGCCGACGTAGACGTTGTCGAACATCGAAATCTGGCCGTTCCCGACGTTGTAGAGCCCGAGGAGATCCGGAACCTCGGTGCCTGTCGCCCCTCCCCGCAGGTACATGGGCGATTCCCGGGGGGTCCCGGCAAAAGCACGAGGATTGTCCATAATCCATGTCTGGCCGGTGGTCAGATTCTGGGTCTTCAACTGCGTGATCTGCCGGAAGGAAGGGCTCGCCGGATCCAGATCCATCACGAAGCCGATACGGTGCCAGCTCTCTCGGGGTAGATTGTCGAAGCCCTCCACACCATCGAACCGGTAGAAACGATCGAGGATATCCTCGTCGAGTTCTTGGCCGACCGCGTCGTAGGCGAACACGCTGACGGCCCATGGCCCCGAGTTGGGCGGATCCAGAGGCTGCAGAAGAGGCTCGTCCGAGCCCGCGCTGGTGTAGATTCCCACCATGTGACCGCTCGCATCGCGAGCCAGGATGCTGCCCTGGTAATT
>DLRK01000107.1 GCA_002501065.1 Akkermansiaceae bacterium UBA7890 | reverse complement strand
TGCCAAGAAGGCTGCCAAGAAGGCCGCTCCGGAGGCGACTGAGGAGAAGTCGGCCGCAGAGGAGGCTCCCGAAAAGGAATCCCCTGCTGCAGAAGAGTCCCCGGCAGCCGAGTAAGGCGCGGCCGGGAGCGTTGCCTCCGGCGAAGGGCATCGAAGCCCCTTGCATGTCGATCCGTGAAGTTTCAAGGCCTCAGCCGACGTCTTTACGCATGATCACGGATCACGCCTGTCGATTGCTGCCGGTCCTCTCTCCGCTGGTGTTTGCCGCGTGTCAGGAGCACGCCATCGTTGATCGTACCGAGATGATCCTGCAGCGACTTGAGACGGAAGAAAGTTGCAATGCGGTCCTCGTGATCGCGCCGGATGCGGTGCAGCAGGCCCGCGCCCTCGATTCCGATTCCCAAGGTGGACCGTTGCACGGCGTCCCGGTCCTCGTGAAAGACAATATCCACGTCGCGGGAATGCCCACCACGGCCGGTTCGCTGGCTCTCCTTGAGAACATCGCTGAGGTTGACGCACCCATCATCGCCAACCTGAAACGTGCCGGGGCTGTCATCATCGGCAAGACGAACCTGTCGGAATGGGCGAACTTCCGTTCCACCTCATCCACCAGCGGTTGGAGCAGCGTTGGCGGTCTGACGACCAACCCGCATGACCCCTCCCGTAGTGCCTGTGGCTCAAGTTCGGGCAGCGGAGCCGCAGTGGGATCCGGGTTGGTGGATGTTGCCATCGGCACGGAGACGGATGGTTCAGTCACCTGTCCGGCGGCAATGTGCGGAATTGTCGGACTCAAACCGACAGTAGGTCTGCTTTCCGGCGAAGGAATCATCCCGGTCGCGACCAGTCAGGACACGGCGGGCCCGATGACCCGGAATGTGAAACTCGCTGCCCGCACGCTTGATGGGATGGTCGGAGCGAAGGCTGCTGACTACGAGGCGGCACTTGATGTCGACGCGCTCCGGGGAGTCAGGCTTGGGGTTCTCCTGCCCCTGTCCGGGCAATACGGGGATGCGGTCTCGGCCACCTTCTCTGCTGCCCGTCGAACCCTTGAAGGGGCCGGGGCAACCCTCGTCGAAATCAGCGAAATTCCGGACCTGAAGCGACTTGGTCAGCTTGAATGGGCTCTTCTGCTCCGGGAATTCAAACGTGATCTCAACACCTACCTGGCAACGACGCCCTCCGGGGTGAAGACGCGGACACTTGCCGATCTGATCGCTTTCAACAAGGCGCATGCCGAAGAGGTAATGCCACATTTCGGACAGGAGATCTTCGAACAGTCCGAGGCGACCGAAGGAGGAGCAGATCCGGAGTTGCCGGATATTGTTGCCGAGGCGAAGCGACGGGCCGGTCCCGAGGGGATTGACCGACTGCTCGCCGACCACGACTGCGTCGCACTGATCGCCCCGACGACTGGAAGGGCCTTCCCCATCCGTCTCGATGGAGGTGATGCCTTCGAAGGGGCATGCACCACCCTGCCGGCGGTCTCGGGATATCCCCACCTTACGGTTCCGATGGGCCTGGCCGACGATTTGCCGGTCGGTTTGTCGTTCATCGGTCCGGCCTTCGCGGAAGCGAAGTTGCTCGCCCTGGGATTCGCCTATGAGCAGGCCCGGAAAGAGTGATCGGATCAACGGGCGCCCATTTTGCAGGCCCGGGAGGGAATGACGGGGCAGGTTCACTACCCTCTCAGGATTTGACCTTGGGTGCTTCTCGTTAGATGCTTTGAGCCGATGCCCGAGAAGATGAGCTGGTTTTCGTTTGCCCGGGTGGCGGCGCGGGCCCTCCTGCAATTTCGTGAGACGCGGCGGAAGATCATCTTCTACACCATCGTGGCCCTTCTGGTGGTATTCGCACTGGGACACTGGGTCCTGGATGACTGGCTGTGGGATAATCCGATGTGGTGTATTTTCTATTGGGCTGGTTGCGCTTTTCTCTCCATCTTCCTCTTCCTGCTCGGACTCTATGACTTCCTCCGCATCATCAAGGAATACAAGGACGCCAGGGGACGATTGCGGTAGGAAATGACCAGCGGGAGCGGATCCCGCCGGGTTTCAGGAACAGGATAACCAGAACTATTGAGATCGTGAGCCGTTGGATGGATGAACTCTTCGAGTTGTTGCGCTTTGCAAGCATTTCGACCGACTCCGGTCACAAGGGGGATGTGCAGGCCTGTGCCGATTGGCTGGCAGCCCGCATGGCGGCGGCCGGATTGCAGAGTGAGGTGTGTCCCACCGGTGGTCATCCGGTGGTGATCGGTCGCAACGAGCAGGAAGCGGACCGGCCGACCGTGCTGGTGTATGGCCACTACGATGTGCAACCCGTCGATCCTCTGGAGCTCTGGGAGAGCGATCCCTTCGATCCGGTCATCCGTGATGGCAGGATCTGGGCTCGGGGGGCGACCGATAACAAAGGGCAGTTCTTTGCGCATCTCTGTGGAATCACCGAGACCATCGAGGAAGATGGCAGACTGCCCGTGAATCTCATCATGTTGCTGGAGGGCGAGGAAGAGATCGGATCCCCCAGCCTGCGCCCCTTTCTGGAAGCGCATCGCGGGGAGCTCGCCTGCGACGTCATCGTGGTTTCCGATACCGGAATGGTGGCACCGGGGGTGCCTACTCTCGGGTATGGGCTGCGCGGGATCACGTGCTGCGAGTTTGCCGTAAGGGGCCCGGCCCGTGACCTGCATTCCGGAGTCTATGGTGGAGCGGTGGCCAACCCGGGCACTGCAGTGGCGCGTCTGGTGGCCAGCCTGCATGATGACAGTGGCCGCGTGGCCATCGATGGGTTCTACGACGACGTGGCAGCCCTGGAGGACTGGGAACGCGAGATGTGGAGCAGCGTGCCCGGCATGGAGGAGGAAGATATTCTCGGGGTGACCGGTGCGCCGTCCCTCTTCGGGGAGAGCGGCTACACTTCCGCCGAACGCCTCTGGGCCCGGCCCACTGCCGAGGTCAACGGCATCTGGGGCGGCTACCAGGGTGAGGGCTCGAAGACGGTCCTCCCGGCCGAATCCTTCGCAAAACTCTCCTTCCGCCTCGTTCCCAATCAGGATCCCTCCGATATCATGGACAAGGTCCAGGCCCATCTCGAAAAACACTGCCCTGAGGGCGTGACCGTGGAGGTGGAGCGGGGGCATCACGGGCAGGCCTACCATTCAGATCCCCACTCCGCTCACGGCAGGGCCGCCCAGCAGGCCCTGCGCAAGACTTTCGGGGTCGATCCTGTCCTCATCCGCGAGGGAGGCAGCATTCCCATCATCCAGGATTTCAAGGAAGTCCTCGGAGTGGACACCCTCCTTCTCGGTCTGGCCCTGCCCGACTGCCAGATTCACTCGCCCAATGAGAATTTCACGGTGGAAAACTTCGAGGGCGGAATTCGCCTGAACCGGGTCTTGTTCGAAGAACTCGCTGGTATTTAGTTGGCGCGATGAGCGAGAGCGAGGCAACCGACAAACACGATTTCATCCGTGATATCGTGGCGGAGGATCTGGCGAGTGGGAAGCATGCGAGGATTGTCACCCGTTTTCCGCCGGAGCCGAATGGCTACCTGCACATCGGGCACGCCAAGGCCATCTGCCTGAGCTGGGGGATTGCGCGGGAAAACGCCTCCACCGGGGCGGAGTTCCATCTGCGCTTCGACGATACCAATCCCTCCAGGGAAGAGCAGGAATACGTCGACAGCATTCAGGAGGACATCAAGTGGCTGGGTTGCGACTGGGGCGAACACCTCTACTTCGCCAGCAACTACTTCGAGTTTTTCTACGACTGCGCGGTCCATCTCATCAGGGAGGGCAAGGCTTTCGTGGATCAGCAGAGTGCGGAGGAAATCCGCGCTGCCCACGGCACGGTGTCGGAACCCGGGACGGAGTCGCCCTATCGCGACCGTCCCATCGAGGAGAATCTGGAACTCTTCGAGAAGATGCGGGGAGGAGAGTTTCAGGACGGTGAGGCTGTCCTGCGGGCCAGGGTGGACATGGCATCATCCAACATGCACCTGCGTGATCCCATCATCTATCGTGTGTTGCACGAAAGTCATCACAACACGGGGGACAAGTGGTGCATCTACCCGATGTATGACTTCGCGCATCCCCTTGAGGATGCCTGCGAGCACGTCACCCATTCGCTTTGCACCCTGGAATTCGAGGTGCACCGGCCGATCTATGACTGGGTCATCGAGAATTGCCCGGTGCCGGCCGCGCCCCGACAGATTGAGTTTTCACGCCTCACGCTCAACTACACCGTGGTGAGCAAGCGCAAGCTGCTGCAACTGGTGGAGGAGGGGAAGGTTGATGCCTGGGACGACCCGCGCATGCCCACTCTTTCCGGAGCGCGCCGGCGGGGGTTTCCACCCGAAGCCATCCGCAACTTCTGCGAGGGTGTCGGGATCACCAAGTTCAAGGGAATCACCGACGTGGCCCGACTCGAGAACGAGGTGCGGAAGGTGCTCAATATCACCGCGCCCCGGCGGATGGCGGTCCTGGAACCGCTCAAGCTGGTCCTGGTCAACATGGAGCCCGGTCACCGGGAGGAGGTGGAAGTGCAGAACAACCCCGGGGACGGGAATGCCGGCCTGCGCAAGCTGCCCCTTGGACGCGAACTCTGGATCGAGCGCGATGATTTCATGGTGGAGGCTCCCAGGAAGTACTTCCGTCTCGCTCCGGGCCGGGCGGTGCGGCTGCGTGGCGGCTACATCGTGCAATATGTTGACCACGTCACCGATCCTGAAAGCGGGGAACTGACCGAGGTGCACTGTGAGTATCTGCCGGGCACGATCGGCCAGTCGCCGCCCGAGGGGGTGGTCTGCAAGGCCGCCATTCACTGGGTGAGCGTTGCGGAGGCCGAGGATGCCGAAGTGCGCCTCTACGACCGCCTCTTTCATCACGAGAATCCGGATGCGGCGGAGGGGGGCTTCCTTTCGGTCCTGAATCCGGACTCCCTCAGGATCATCACTGATGCGAAGGTGGAACCGGGCTTGGCCAGTGAGCCCGCCGGGTTCATCTGCCAGTTTGAACGCCTCGGCTACTTCTGTGCGGATTCCCGTTACCATGAGGCCGGAAGCAGGGCCGTTTACAACCGGACCATCGGGCTGCGCGACTCGTGGGCAAAGAAGTAGGCCCGGGTCGGGGGATCCCGGATGACCCGGTGGGGATGTGTTCCGTTTTTTGACACAAGCTATGGATTCACTGGCGATTTAGCGTTACGTCTGATCAGGACTCATTAATTAGTTTGAGGATTCCTGAAGGATAACGAAAATTCTGAATGTCTTTAGGAAACCGGGATTCCGGACCATGGTTGAAGAGTGGGGGCGATTGCGGTCCAGGTGGCAGGAGGTTGTTCCTTTGGAAGGATGAACTAACCCGGATTGCTAACTAAAAATATATATATGATCTAATAGTATCCGGGTTCTGATGGCCTTGTTCCGTCAACTGCACCCGGTTCATGAAAACAAACTTTCCCTTCCTTGCGCTCTTCCTTTTCGCTTTTCACATGGCCCCTGATCTCGGCGCTTCTCCCGTGGCCCCTTTTGCCTTCCCGGATGAATGCGCTGAAGTCGGGATCGGTGAGGAGTTTTACTACAGTCCGGTCCATCCTGGTCTGGCGCTGGAAGAGCCCCGGCCGGTGGAGACGTATCCCTGCGTGAATGTGAGCCTGGCCGGCGATCTCTGCGGGGTGGATGGTTCCCCGGTCTCCAGTCGTGATATCTGGCGTAGCTCCAATTACCTTTCGGTTGAGCTGGCTGAGGTCGCCCACAGGACCCGCGGCCCCCGCCAGGCGATGGTCAACCCGGTTCTGGCCCTGCCCCTGCTCCTGATAGTCCTGGTCCGCAGCCGCCGCCCACAATTTGCGGCCTAGGAGGGATTTCCTGGCTGCACCAGTGCGGTGACCAGAGGGATACGGCTCACCACGTCCCCCTTCTTGGCAGGCTGAGGGAGATCACTCTCCGGCCATGCTGGCGGCATCGAGAGCCTCGCTGAGTTGCTCCGCGGTGAGGCCCAGTTCCTCCAGGCGGTCGGTGCACAACTCACGCACGGTCCGGCCGGATTCCACCGATTCCTTGGCAATCCTGCTGGCCTGATCATAGCCGATGATGGGGGCAAGGGAGGTCACCATCGAGAGCGAGTACTCGATCAGTTCGTTGCAGCGCTCGACCCGGGCCTCGATCCCTTCCACACAGTTCCTGCGGAAGATGTCGCAGACATTGGCGAGGAGGCGAATGCTTTCCAGAATGCACTTGGCCATCAACGGCATCATGACATTCAGTTCGAAGTGTCCATTGGCGCCGCACCAGGTCACGGTAGAGTGGTTGCCGAAGACGCGGGCAGCCACCATGGTGACCGCCTCACTCATGACCGGGTTCACCTTGCCCGGCATGATGGACGAACCGGGCTGGGTAGCGGGCAGGGAGAGCTCGCCTATCGCACAGCGGGGACCGGATCCCAGCATGCGGACGTCATTGGCGATCTTGTAGAGACTGGCAGCGATGGTATTGAGCTGACCGTGGCATTCCACGAGGGCGTCCTTGCCGGACTGGGCTTCAAAGTGGTTCTCGGCTTCACGGAACTCGATCCCGGTTTTCTCGGAGATGAAGGCAATGGCCCGGGGGGGGAAGTCAGGGTGGCAGTTCAGACCCGTTCCCACCGCTGTTCCTCCGAGGGCCAGTTCGTGGATGGCCTTGAGAGCCTTGTGGGCGCGATCAACGGCGCGGGTCACCTGCATCGCGTAGCCGCCGAACTCCTGGCCGAGGCGCACGGGGGTGGCGTCCATGAGGTGCGTGCGTCCGATCTTGAGCACACCATGGAATTCCTGCGCCTTGGCCTGCAGGCTTTCGCGCAGTGCTTCGAGGGAGGGCACGAGGTTTTCCTTCAGGGTCACCCCGGCGGCAATATGCATTGCGGTAGGGAAGGTGTCGTTGGAGGACTGTCCCTGATTGACGTGATCGTTGGGGTGGACCGGCTTCTCGTCCCGGCCGGCGTCGATTGCCACCCCGGCGAGCTGTGCGCAGCGGTTGGCGATCACCTCGTTGGCGTTCATGTTGGTCGAGGTGCCCGAACCGGTCTGGTAGACATCGACCGGGAAGTGTTCGTCCAGTTTCCCTTCGTAGACTTCGCGGGCGGCCTGCTCGATCAGGGCGGTCTTTTCGGTGGGAATGTGTCCCAGTTCGCCGTTCACGCGGGCCGCGGCCCACTTGATGAGCCCGAAGGCGCGCACCATTCCTGACTCGACCGATTCGTGGGAGACCGGGAAGTTCAGCACGGCGCGCTGGGTGGAGGCCCCATAGAGGGCCGCGGCCGGGACCGGCATTTCACCCATGGAATCGCGTTCAATGCGGGTGTTGCTCATGGAGTTAGAAGTAAGGTTCCACTGCTTGGTTGCAAGTACGAGTGCATCCTGCCTGTGGGGGCGCGGTCACTTCCCTGCCCGGGAAGTGGGAAAAGAGCCCTGTTCTGGGGGTGAATTGACCTCGCTGAGCAAAAAACCCTTGAATCGGACGGAATTCTACGTAAGAGACGCACCCCCATGGCCAAGAAGTGCTGGATCGAGCGAAACAAGCGCAAACAGCGGACTGTTAATAAGTTCAAGGAACTCCGTCGGAAGCTGAAGGAGGAGAAGGACTACGTTGGTCTGAGCATGCTGCCGCGTGACGCGAGTCCTACGCGGGTGGTGAACCGTTGTGAGGTGACCGGGCGCCGGAGGGCCTACCTGCGCCGATTCAGGCTCTCCCGCATCACTTTCCGCGAAATGGCCTCCGCCGGACTTATTCCCGGCGTGACAAAATCGAGCTGGTAGCATAGCGTCCAAAGCTCGAATAGCGGTGGCAACGAATCTCCCTGCCAGCCGCATCCCAGATGCCACTTTACGAGTATCTTTCTGAAAACCCCGACGACCCGGATCGAAGTTGTGTCCGCTGCACCCGGGGATTTGAACTGAGACGACCGGTCGACCGCCCTCCCCTGGAGGTCTGCCCCCTTTGCAGGAACCCGGTTCGCAAGATGATCAGTTCGGTTAATTCGCCCCGGGTCGCGAAACCGTTCTCGGCCACTGCTGCGAAAAGTGCCGGCTTTACCGTCCTGGAGAAACGGGACGAGGGGGTGTTCGAGAAACTGTGAGGGCGCGCTTGGATGAGTCTTGAAAACGGTGCCATCCTGGCGAGTGGATCGGAGATCCCGGAGACCCTCCCGGCCCTCCCCGAGATTCTGCTCTACCTCCTTGGGATCACGATCTTCCTGGTGCTCAATGCCTTTTTCGTGGCGGTGGAGTTCGCCCTGGTCAAGGTGCGGAAGAGCCAGCTTATCGAGGCGCAGGCGAAGCGACCCCGGCGTTCCAACCTCGCCCTGCACGCCCTGGCCAGACTGGACGGATATCTCTCGGCCGGACAACTGGGTATCACGGTAGCCTCCCTCGCGCTCGGGATGCTGGGTGAGCCGCTCGTTTTCAAGCTGGTGGCTCCCGTGCTGCAGGACGCAATGGGCTGGCCGGTGGTGGTGATCAAGGTGATCTCCTTCATCATTGCGGCGGCCTCCTTCTCGTTCGTGCACGTGGTGATCGGTGAGCAGGTCCCCAAGGTCCTGGCCATCCGCAAGGCGCTGCCCATGACCCTCTGGCTCATCCAGCCGCTGCATTGGTTCTACCGTTTTTTCGGCTGGGCCATCTGGCTGATCAACGGATCGGCCGGTTTTATCCTGCGTCGCTTCTTCAAGGTGGAGCCGGCCGGTTACGATGAGGTGCACAGTGCCGAGGAGCTGGCGCAATTGGTCGAAGAGAGCGAGAAACATGACGAGGTCACCGAGACGGAGCGTGGAATCCTGATCAATGCCCTTGAACTGAACGATCTCAAGGTTCAGGACGTGATGACCCCTCGCAGCGAGGTGGTTTTCTTCGATCTCGACGAACCCTTTGAAAAGAACCTCAAGAGGGCGGCGGCCACCAAGCACACCCGCTTTCCTCTGGTGCAGGGCCACCTCGACAATGCGGTGGGCCTGATCCATATCAAGGATCTCCTCACCCTCACGGGCGAATCCGTTCCTGATCTTCACCGCGTCAAACGTGAGCTCAAGATCGTGCCCGAGACCATGCCGCTCGATGTTCTGCTCACCTTTTTCCTGACGGAACGCGCCCACCTCGCGATGGTGGTGGACGAGTTCGGTGATCCTTCCGGGTTGGTCTTCCTCGACAACGTGATCGAGGAACTGGTGGGCGACATTCAGGATGAGTTTGACACTGAGTCCAGTGCCTTTACCCGGGTGAATGACTGTGAGTTCATCGTGGAGGGGGCCATCACCCTCAACGAGCTTTCCGATCATGTGCCCGCGGTCGAACTGGAGAGCGGCGAGGTGACCACGGTGGGAGGATACATCACCCAGCAGCTGGGCCACCTGCCCGAACCGGGGGAAGCCATCGAAATCGAAGGCTATGAGGCCAGGGTCACCAGTACGGATGGACGACGGGTGGGCCAGGTGCACTTCACCATGCTGGACCCGGCACCAGCGGCGGAAGAGATCGTCGCCGACACGGAATTCGAGGACACGGCCTGAAGGGCGTGGCCGGGGTCACACCTGGTCGAGGAGGATGGAATTGATCGCGTGGTCGACCTGGAAGATGTCCGAGAAGATGACCAGGGGGGTGCCTTCCGGAACATCCCGTCGATTGCGGAGGGTGGTCACCGCCTCGGCGATGGTATCGCGGGGCATTTCGCGGAAGGGCATGACAAAGGGCCGGACCCCGCGCGAGAGGGAGAGTCCGCGGCAGACGGTGCTTTCCGGAGTGAAGGCGTAGATGGGCGAACGCGGCCGCAGGAGGGCGGTCTGGTTGGCGGTTGTCCCGGTGCGGGTGAAGACCACCATGACGGCATCCTGGATGGAATCCGCCAGTTGGACGGCGGCCCGCACGGCCCGTTGCCTGGTGGTGCGCAGGTCCGCCGAGGAGGCGTAGCCGAGGCCGCCGGATCGCTCGATCCGGCGGGCCACCCGGTCGAGAATTTCGAGGCACCGTTGCGGGTGCTTGCCCACCGAGGTTTCCCCCGAAACCATCAGGGCGTCAGCTTCCTCGTAGACGGCGTTGGCACAGTCCGTGATCTCGGCCCGCGTCGGCGTGGGGCTCTCGATCATGGACTCGAGGAGATGGGTGGCCACGATGACGCGTCGTCCAAGATTGTGGCAGCGCTTCACGATGCGGCGTTGAATGATGGGAAGCTCCTCGATGTGAACCTCGATCCCGAGGTCGCCGCGTGCGACCATGATGAGATCGGAAGCGTGGATGATATCGTCGAGGTGCTTGATGGCCTCCTGGTCCTCGAGCTTGGCGATGAGCTGTGCGTGGCCTCCCGCCTGCTCGATCTGCGCCCGCAACTCGTTGACGTGGTCCGCATCCCTCACGAATGATCCCGCGATGAAGTCCGCTCCGCACTCGGTGGCCACCTCGATGTCGGCCCGGTCCTTTTCGGTGAGGGCCGGGAGATTGAGACGCACTCCGGGAAGATTGATGTGACGCCGGGAGCCCAGCTGCCCGGCGGTCTGCACTTCACAGGTGATACGGTCGTCGGTGACCCCCTCGATCTTCATGATCATGGTGCCATTGTCGACCAGCAGGGTATCGCCCACGCTCACGTCATTGACCAGGCTGGTGTAGTTGACGGTAGTGGAACAGGGCAGGTCCGGCTCACTTCCCGAGTGACGGAACTCGACCTTGTCACCTTCATTCAGCACGAAGGGCTGGGGCAGGGTGCCGGTACGGATGGAGGGGCCCTGCAGGTCGAAGAGGAGACCCACCGTGCGGGCCCGCGGGGCATCGGCGGCGGCTTCCCGCACGCGGGCGGACACCTCACGGGCCCATTCGTGAGATGCGTGGCTCATGTTAAGCCGGAAGGTGTCCGCGCCCGCGTGGACGAGGGCGTGGATGGCCTCAAGGGATTCGGTGGCAGGGCCGAGGGTGGCGATGAGTCGGGTACGGCGCACGGTATGAACCTGTAGCGTGAGTGCCGGATGGACAAGGGCAATGGGGGAAGGGGAACTGTGAATAAGGAGGAGTCTGTTCATTCCCGGGACCTGAAAGTCCCTGTGCCGGAGAGGGCTCCGCTCCACCTCCCCTTCTTTCGCCAGGTTGTTGTGGGGAAAGTAGTTTCTTCTTTGGAGGCGATCTGCAGAATCGTGGGCAACCTGTTCCGCCGTGATGCTCTCACGCCTTCTGCCCAAGATTGTCTCCTTTGCCGTTTTTCTCCCATGTTTCCCGCTTCCGGCTGCGGAATCAATTCAGGAGGGGGAGCTGGGAACCTTCATGGGCAGGGCGGATCTTGAGATGCATAAGCTCTTCGAGGGGGAGCGTGATCCCAACATTGTAGTGGCCCTGGATGGCACCGTGGTGGCAAGCTGGGGGGAGGTGGAGGACAACTTCGCCCTGGGCAAGGAGGGGATCCGGGTGCGACGTAGTGAGGATGGGGGTAAGACCTGGGGACCCTTGATTACGGTAGCCAAGCCCTGCTGGCATGGCGGGGGTGTGACCGTGGACGAGGGGAGCGGGGACATTTTCGCGTTCCCGGAGGCCAGGTATCCCCCTGCCAGGAAGTGGGTCTGCCGAAGCCGCGATCACGGCAAAAGCTGGCACAAGGTGGAGAAGGCCGTCATTAGACCCGACCATCGCGGGAATGTGCCTGACATGCATTTTGCCGAGCATGGGATTACCCTGCGCCATGGCAGGCACGCCGGCAGGTTGCTGCGGGCCGCCCGGTGGTATGCCGGGGGGGACAACCGGGGAAACCTTCCCAGGATGTACAACACCGCAATCTACAGTGACGACGGCGGGGTGACCTGGAACACCAGCGAACCCTTTCCCGAGCTGGGAACCGGGGAGGGGGCGGTGGCAGAACTCTCCGATGGCCGGGTTTACTACAACTCCCGGAGACATGCGGATCCGCCGGGATCAAAATACAACCCCGCCTTACGCTGGGAGGCCTGGAGCGAGGACGGTGGGCTGACCTGGAAGGATGCCGCCATGTGCCGGATTCTTCCTGACGGGGCGCGTAAGTCGATCGGGCCCGGGTCGGGTTGTTTTGCCGGTCTGGTGCGTCTGCCGGTCAAGGGGCGCGATATTCTCCTCTACAGCAACTGTGACAGTGTCACTGCCGAACGCCGTGATGTCACGGTGTGGGTGAGTTTTGATGGAGCCGGGACCTGGCCGCTCAAGCGCAGGGTGTGGGAGGGACCGAGTGCCTACTCCTCCCTCAATGCGGGGCGCCCGGGGACTGCGAGCGAGGGGTGGATCTATCTCCTGCTGGAGGGAGGAAAGAGTCATCGTTACGAGGATGGCCACCTGGCCCGTTTCAACCTGAGCTGGCTTCTGGAGGGCGAGGAGACAGGGGACGGGAAATTGCCCGGTTGGCTGGACCGGTAGGCGGGTCTCGATTCGTTTTCAAGTGACTGAAACCATGCGGATTTCTGCCCTTCTCATCCTGATCCTCGGGGCCGGTCTGCCCGCCGGACTGGCGGAGGAGGTGGCTTGGAGGCAGAGCTACGATGCCGGTTATCTCGATCGGGCAGGCGCCTATGCGGGAGGATCCGAGATCATGCACCTGGTCGCCCACAAGGGGAAGCTCTACGCCGCCAATGGCTACTGGGTGGACGGGCGCTGGGTGATTCCTCCCGAGGGACAGAAGCAGAGCTCCCAGGTGCTGCGCCTGGACCAGGCAGGGGGAGAGTGGCAGGTCGATCTGGATACCGGTAAATCGAACGGGTTCGGCCTGGAATACATGAAGGGCAATGTGCTCAAGTCGGTGACCTTCACGTGCGATGCCAGTGGTGCAGCCCTGCCTCAGCCGCGCAACCTTCTCGTCATGGCCGCAGGGGCGAACTTCGAGCGCGGAGGGGCGGTCTCGGTCTGGGTGCGGGACGAGGAGAAGAGCAGCTGGTCTCACAGTCTCGTCCGCCACGGATCGAGCGCGGGTGGAGTGCGCTGGGTGCCCCGTGACATGGAGGTGCACCGCGACAAGGTCACCGGAATGGAACGCCTCTATCTCTCGCTGGGCAATCCGGGTATCGTGTCCGGAGTCTACGACGAGAGCGCACCGGGAGGGATCCGCTGGAGCCGCCATCTCGAGCATCCCTTCCTCACGGAGGGGACCTTTCGCACGCGGCCCCTCGGAATGGCGAGAGCCAACGGGGTGTTGTACTTTTCGGAGGGCGGATCGATCTACCAGCGTGTCGACGGAGAGCGAGCCCACTATCGGGAAGTTCTCGATTTGCATGAGGACACGGACACCGACGTGGGCGGGATACGGGGATTGACCGCAATCGAGAATCCGAAGGGGGAGGGCGAGTCCCTGCTTTTCCTGTGGGCTCCGGGGAATCGGTCGACAAGCCAGGTGAAGCGTATGGATCCGGACGGGCGGGGTGGATTTACCCTTCACGACGAGGCCCGCATCATCGATCTCATGAGCAAGGCGCTCGAGGTGGAGGTGACCTACACCCTGGGCGCTCACAACATGATGTATCCGGTGACCGATCCGGCCACGAACGAGACGGTTCACATCATCGGATTCCAGGGAAACATCCGCGGGAAGAATGAGTTGCGCTGGAAGGGGAGCGCTCTTTACGGCGGCGCGATGTACGCTGTCCGACGGGCGGACCAGAGCTACGAGGTGCACGAGATCAATAATGCCTACCTGCCGGGCAAGCCCCTCCTGATTTCTCCACGCGCTTTTTGCCTCTCACCCTTTGGAGATGAGGCGTTGTACATCGGGGGTCACGATGCCAGCCGCAAGATCTCCGACGACATGGCCTGGATTTTCGAAGCCCCGCTGGAGGTGGTCCTGGGACACAGACAGGGACGGGATGCAGGGAGCGGTCAGCGACGCTCGCCGCGGGCGCCGCGGCTGAACGAGGGGCCACTCTACGAGTTGCGCATCTACTCTGCAAACGAGGGGAGGCACGCCCACCTCATCAGGCGCTTTCGCGAGCACACCGATCGTATCTTCCGCAAGCACGGACTGGAGGCGGTTGGTTACTGGATTCCAACCGAGGGACCGGCCAGGAAGCGTCGGCGATTCGTATACCTTCTCAAGCATCCGTCGCGCTATGCGGCTTATGAGAACTGGGTGGCTTTCTTCAACGATCGCGAGTGGGAGGCAGTGCTCGACAAGCCCGAGTTCCAGAGCCTGCTCACGCAGCGTCCGGAGAGCACCTTTCTGACGGAGAACGATTATTCCGCGTTGAAGCGGGTTGCGATCGACCAGCCCGGAGGGGTCTACGAATTGCGCACCTATGTGACGGCCCCGGGAAAGCTGGCAGCGCTCAATGCGCGCTTTCGAGATCACACCGGGAGGCTCTTCGAAAAGCACGGCATGAAGAACGTCGGGTACTGGACCCCCTTCGACAGGCCGGAATCTGCCAACACCCTTGTCTATCTCCTTCATCATACCAGCCGTCAGCAGGCCGACGCCAATTGGAAGGCCTTCGGTGCCGATCCCGGGTGGCACAGGGTGCGCCAGGAGTCGGAGGTTGACGGCAAGCTCCTGACCGAGCCGCCGGAGCGGATCTACCTCAAGGCCCTCGGGTTCTCGCCCTTGAAGTGAATCATCACTGCCCCGACCATGGCCTGGTAGGCGGCGGCGGTGGCGGTTCCAGCCAGCGCCAGGTGGGCTGGTAGGGGATGTTGAGGTAGGGAGTCTCCAGGCGCTTGCCGCTTTTGAGGGAGAGGAGGAAGGCGTCGAGGGTGCCGCTGGTGTAGAGGGTGCGCTCTGCGTTCCAGCTCGGTTGTCCGGTGAGGATCATCCGTTCGATCCCGTGCAGGAGCCAGGTGAAGTGCATGCCCGGCCTGCCTTCCTGGGTCCAGAAGAGGGAGGATTCGACCTGGTCGCTATCCTGGTAATTCCAGGCTGCCGCCCATTCATTGACCGCGCCGTTCAATTCGAGCATGTGGGCGCGCAGTCCGCTCTTGTACTCGATGGAGAAGAGGCGTGGCCTGGCCACCAACCGGCGGAGATCCTTCAAGTCGCGCGGGTTGGTGAGGCGCGACCAGGCGGCCTCGAAAAGCGATCGATTGAAGCGTTGCTCATCGAAAGCGCGCCAGACCTCCCCGTCGGCGAGTGCGTGCACGGCAGTGATCCCGGTTTCGCCGCCCTGCCGCTGCTCGGCGAGAGCCTGGATGATCTCGAGAGTATGAAATCCGTAGGCATCGGTGGTGTGGTAACTGAGGGCCACGATCTCCTTGAGCTTGGCGCTGTGTCGGACGTCGGCGGCCGGCCTGCGCCAGGTGGTGGGGAGGGAGGAGCCTGCCATGAGCGGGATCCCACGTTCCTTCGCCGAGTCGTAGAGGAACTTGGCGTCGGCCCAGTTATCGGAGAGGTGCTTGTCGATGAAGACGGGGACGGTGCGTTTGCTTGTATCGAATACCTTGAGGCATTCTTCCCAGAAGCGCCGCTTGGGATACTGCGTGTTGCCCGTGTCCGATTTCGGATAGTCGCCGTGTTCGGCGATGAGGAGGACTCCATCGACCGCCAACTCTCCGGTTCCGAGGGTGAGCGCTTCGGCAATGGTGGGATAAATCGGGAAGCGGTGGGAGGTCGAGAGCAGGCGGCTGGTGTCGCTCTCGGGGACCTGGTCGGTATAGAGCGAGACCAGTTCGAGCGGGGAGTCCTCTCCCTTGCCGTCGAGTGTGTCGGTCTGGAGAAGGCGGCTCACGATGATGTCGGCGTGGGAGTTGTGGCGGTATTCGGTCACAATGGCGGCCACGCGTGGACGGCTGTCCCGTTTCAGGTAGTAGAGCAGATCGAGAACTTGCTCTTTCCCAAGAACGTTGACCATCCCGGGCGGCATGGTGGAGATCGCCGGATCGGTTCCGGGAATCGCAAAGCCCTCCGCAATGTGCCGGGATGGTTCGAGGATGGATGCTAACAGATCGCGGGTGGTGGCACGCTTTCCGATGCCGTTCAGGCCTGGGCCCACGCTTCCGCCATCCTCTCCAAACCTGTGACACTGGATGCAGCCGGTTGCGGCGAAGGCTTCGCGACCGCCCAGATAGTGACGCTGGCGCTGGTCGAAGGTTGCCAGTTCCGCGGAGAAATCGGCCATCGTCCATTCCTTCACGATGGGCCGCGAGGGGTTCAGTCCCGCGATCCAGTCACGCAGCATCTCGACCGCCTCTTTATCGACGTGGTTCGATCCCAGCGGGGGCATTTCTCCACTGCCCTTTCCACGGCCGGAAACACGGTGCAGGAGAACGGAAGCGTCCGGGCGCCCCGGTGCGACAATCATGGCGTCGGGCAGGCCAAAGGTGGCGTGCTGTGGACGGGCCTCGATGACCTTCTTCTTGTCGCGTGGGATGGTGATATGCACGTCGAACTGGGCATTGCCTCCCCCAGACGCCACGTGGCAGATCGAGCAATTGGTGTGCAGGTAGGAGTGAGCGCGCGCTTCCAAGGGCTCAGTGACTTCGCGGGGATTGGCGAGAGGCTCGGGCAACGTTTCGGGCACTTGATTGGAAAAGAACCCGCTTCGTTGCAACAGTGCGAGCTGGTTGACTTGATCGCCTTCGAATTCGTGCAGGCGATTCAACTGCCTGCCCGTGATTCCCAGGACATAGAGTGCTGCGCGGTTATGGCAGAGTGCGCACTGGGCCCGGCTGGGAAAGCGCCAGGAGTATTTCTGCCCGCTCTCCTCGATCTCGGCGTCGGCCCCGGAGGAAGGAACGAGGACGGCATCGCCCCCGTCCTTGTTCCAGCGGTAGGAGTAGCCTTGCCATTCGTTCTGTTGGCGGAGAAGGACGCGCGTCTCCACCTTGCGGGCCGGCCCTCCTTCCCCAGCTGGAAGAGAGAGCGTTTGCGCCAGGGCAGTGCCGTTGGGAAAGTCCCACGGTTGGTCGTTCTTGTAGACTGCTTTCTTGCTTTCCGGAACGGCCATCCAGCGTTGCGATGTGGCACCGTCGTTCCAGCCTTCCGAGTTGACCTGGTAGGCGACCACACCGGCCTCGGGGGACTGCTCGGTCACCGACTTGAAGAGACCGGTCTTGCTGAGAAGCTCCGGGAAGGGCGGCGCGTTTGGCGGCGGCGGTGGCGATTTCACCAGGCGGTGAAGGGCATTGCCGCCATGGTCGATGACGATGAGATCGCCGCCCGGGGCGAGGGTGAAACCGGCAATCTGAATGGACGTGTCAGCCAGTTCACGGTGCCAGAGCATCTTCTTGTCGTCGTGCCTGGCGGCCCAGATCCGGCCGGTGGCATAGTCGCCGTAAACGTAGGCACCGTCGAGTTCCGGCCACTTTTCCCCCCGGTAGATGACTCCGCCGGTAAGTGAGCGGAATTCGGAGTGCGGGTGCTCGATGGTGGGTGGGACGTGTGGGGTGGGTCCGAGCTGGCGGTTGGGGTAGAAGGGATGATTGCCCTCGAAGACGCTCCAGCCGTAGTTCTCCCCGCGGCCGAGGAGATGGGCAGTTTCCCAGAGATCCTGACCGTTGTTGCCCACCCAGATCTGCCCCGATTTCCGGTCCGCGGTCATGCGCCACGGGTTGCGAAGTCCGTAGGCCCAGATCTCGGGGCGCGCACCGGGATGGTCGAGGAAGGGATTGTCAGAAGGGACGGTGTAGGGGCGCTCGGTGGTGGCCTGGCGCACATCGATGCGCAGGACGGAGCCTAACAGATCATCCAGGGTCTGGCCCGAGACCCACTGGTCCGAATCGGTGCTCCCGTCTCCGGTGGTGATGTAGAGCATGCCGTCCTGGCCGAAGGCGAGATCGCCTCCGTCGTGCCCGTTCGTTCGCCACTCGATGATCGGAAGCTCGGACGCAGGGTCGATTTTGTGATCCATCACACGGTAGCGCGAGATGCGCACGCCGCGATCGCGAAAGGCGGGGAGGTGGCCTTTCTGGAACAGGTAGAGGAATCCGTTAGAGAGGTAGTCCGGATCGAGCGTCAATCCGTAGACGAGGAACTTGGGTAGTTCGAAGAAGAGATCCTTGGCCGGTGATTCAGAGCGATAGTTGACGCGAAAGAGCCGCATTGGCCGGTCGCTGTCGTTGCCCTCTTCCATCACCAGGAGGTGCTTGCGGTCGCCGTCGGCATCGGTCAGGGCATAGAGTGGCTTGTCCCACTTGATAGCAGCCAGGACCCGTTCCGTGGTGAAGGGAAGGGGAGGATCAGGAGAACCCTGCAATCGCGAAGTTGTCCACGCCGTGCGCTCCTGGGCCTGGGTCGCCGAAACAAGCACGCTCAGCGCGCACAGAGCGCGGCCGAGGCTACGGGTGAAGGAGCACACGCACGAGAGCGTAGACCTTGAACGACGGAGTCGGAAACTGAATTCGTCCCTCCGCCATCTTCCACTTGAGAGTCGTGCCGTGATCGACTTCGGGAGTGATAATCTCGATCTCCTTCACCCGGGCGCCTGGAGGCAAGAGGAGGTCCACCACGATCTCAGGAGCTGGGATCGGTTTCTCGTCGCGAATGCCGCTTCCCGCGGACGGTTTGCCGTCGGCACCCTTGGGAGGCTCGGTGCGATTGTAGTTCACGAAGTGAAGATCGAGTTCGTTGCGCTGGGAGGGCCGGCTGGCGGAAACTAGCACGGTGCAGGGCGCGTCGAAACGGCTCAGTGTTTTGGGCAGAGCGGGGGACAGCTCGTCCACGGTGAGCACCGTTTTGTGGCGCTTGTCCCGCCCGGTGGGCAGGAGGTCGTCGGGGAGGACATCGAAGAGGATGTGCCGGTCGAGGAGTTTGCGGCCCAGCATGCGGAAGCGTTCGAGGGCAGCCAGATCGCCCTGGTGGACGCGCTTGCGCGGGTAGGCGAGAATGACCTCGGCGTGAGAGCGGTTGGCCCGGTAGAGATTCTCGTGCCGTTTGAGGAACTGGTAGTAGCGCACGATTTCCTTGCGAGCTTCGGGATCGGTGAAGCGGGTGTAGAAGCCCATGGGTGTTCCCCCGTTGGCGGCCAGTTCGGCGATCGCGGTGCGAATGCGGGTGCTCTCATACTTGCCCAGGGTGAAGGGTTTGTCACCGCTGGCACCGCGGATGAACCGGGCCTGGAGAACGGCATCTCCGAGAACCCGATTCGCGAGGTCGCTCTTGTTGGCGGAGTCGCCGGTGCTGTACCAGAGA
Organism: Akkermansiaceae bacterium UBA7890; assembly: GCA_002501065.1. Taxonomy (GTDB): domain Bacteria; phylum Verrucomicrobiota; class Verrucomicrobiia; order Verrucomicrobiales; family Akkermansiaceae; genus Roseibacillus_B. The sequence goes on along the minus strand of DLRK01000107.1, from coordinate 6,654 downwards.
TAGGATTCGTCCTTGGCCCAGAGATCGGCGGGCAGGAGGCAGCGCTCGTCTCCACTGATCGCCACGAAGTTGCCAAGGTGGTTCCACTGGGCCACGAGGAGATCCGGCTTCAGGGATCTCCCGAACTTGAGAAAGACCTCATCGAAGACCTTCTTGTTGGAGGCCTGTGAGAAGCGCAGCATCTCGAGCTTGAGTGGGCTGGTGGTCTTGGGATCGTGCCAGGAGACGATGGCCCCGAACCTGTGAGCAGCGAGATCGGTGATGCGGAACCTCTTCTTCAATTCGGCTGGGGAATAGCGCTCCGAGAGATAGGAACGGAAGGCGGACTGGCAGTGATCGCAGTGGCACTCGTGCCGGTAGAAGTAATTGGTCACGTAGCCGTCCACCCCGAGCGCGATGCCCTGCTTGACCCAGGCCTTGAGGACGACCTGCCAGTGCGGATTGCGCAGGCAGGCCCAGTACTCGCTCATGCCACCGATAGCGTAGCTGCGGTTCACGATGGGCGTGCCGTCGGCCTTTTTTTCCAGAAAATCCACGGGATCCTTCACGGGTTTTGGTCCCAGGCGCTTTTCGTCCCAGTGGTCGTGGTACCACTTGAAAAACCCGCGGGGGCCCATCGGCCCATCGGGGTCTCCGACCAGGAACTCGATGTTGAAGTGCCCCACTGCGCGCACCTTGCGCTTCTTGAGTTCGCCATTCAGTGTGCGAAACCACGCGCTGCACTCGGCCAGGCCGCGGACCGGGAAGTGGGCCGGGTAGCCACCGAATTGCGGGGTGTGAACCAGGCTCCAGAAGTGTGCTCCGTAAAAGCCGACCTGTGCCACCTGGGGCTGGACGTCATCGACGAAGGGAAGGTAATCGGCATGACCGTAGTCGTCCCAGTGCGCGATCATGCGCGTGAACTCGAAAGGAGCCTCCTCGGCGTGGAGCGACTCCGGCAGGGAGGCAAGAGAGAGCACAAGAGTAGCGGCCAGGCTCCTGAGAGAGATCATCGCGAAACCCTAGACTGCGCGGGCTGCTCCTGTCGCTACTGAAAAACGGTGACTTGGGACGGGGAGGGTCCCATGCTCAAGGGCATGGAAGTTCGGTTGGGGAAACTGACGCGCCGGGAATTCCGGGAGCGCATGGAGAGCGGTGAGTTGCAGGCCTGCATCATTCCGGTGGCGGCGGTGGAGCAACACCTCGAGCACCTCGCGATGGAGCACGACTGGCGCAGCGTGACGCACGTGGCCCACGCGGTCGCGGAACGGCTGCAGCCGGGAGTGCTGGTGGCGGAAGGGTTGATGGCGGGGATCAGTGAGCACCACATGAAGCACCGTGGCAGCCTCACCCTCCGTCCCGGCACCTTTCTGGCGGTGGTCAACGACCTGGTGCGAAGCATGTGCCTGGCGGGCTTCAGGAATATCCTGGTCCTGAACGGACACGGGGGAAACGTGGCGGCCTGTGAGGCGGTGTGGGACCAGTTCCTGCGCGAATTCCAGGTCAACCTCCATTTCCTGCCCTACTGGGATGTGCTTACCGGGAAGGATGCCGAGGAGTTGCTGGACTCCGGGTCCCGGCTTCCGGAGGACCTGCCCGGCCACGCCCAGGAGTTTGAAACCTCGATCGGGCTGGCCGCCTTTCCGGGAAATGTGCGGAGTGGCATGTGGACCGACCAGGAGGACCAGAAGCCCTCGACCGCCACCGTCGCGAAGGGGGCTGCCTTCACCGAAAGGATTGTCGACCGGCTCGCCAGCTACGTGGAGGAAATGATTGCCGGAACCCGGGTGGCGGAGGTCCCACCATTTTTCGAGTAGGTGGGAATCCCCTGTTTTCGGGGAACTGAGCACCAGTCGCAAAAAAAAGTTCCGAATTTGGGCGATTCGCGAGGAAGATAGTCAGAGAGTCGTCATGGATCCTACTGCTGAATTTGTCCGTCTCTGGACCCGCCATCAGGCGGAGGTGGAGCGTTACCTGTTCATGATGATGCCACGGACGACCGACGTGGACGAGTTGCTTCAGGAAGTCAGTGTCAAACTCTGGGAGAAGTGGGACCAGTTTGATCAGGAGAGACCGTTCGTGCCATGGGCCCTCAAGTTTGCCTGGTTTGAGGTGCAGAAGTGGCGGCAGCGGCAAGCCCGCGAGAAACTGGTCTTTTCGGATGGATTGCTGGAGCAGCTCAATGCTGTGTATGAAAACGAAGTGAGCCTGATGGAAACGCGCCGCCGGGCGTTGGATGTCTGCCTCGGCAAATTGAATGGACAGGAGCGCAAGTGGGTGCAACTGCGCTATTCCAAGCACGGTGCGGTGAAGCAGGAGGCAGAACGCACGGGAGTGAGCATGCACAAGCTCTATTACGCGCTTGAGAAGATCCGGGCCCGCCTTCTCGAGTGCATTGGAGAAACAATGAGACAGGAGGGCTGGAGCGATGCCTGACGCGGATCACGGACAGCTGGACCGGTTGCTGACCAGACTGGTCGACAAGACCATCACGGTGGAGGAATTCGCCGCGTTGGAAGGGCAGCTCGATGGTGATGCTCACGCGCAGGAACGCTATCTCCATTACCTTGGGCTCCACGCTGACCTGTTGGAGACGGGGGTGACGCCTGAGTCGTGGACTGCGCAGGGAAGAGGCAATAGTGTTAACGTCGACAGGAGACGCCGGACCACGGCCTGGCTGTTGGGTGCGGCGGCAGCGCTGATTCTTCTCGGTGTTTCAGGGGTCCTTTTCCTGCGGGCGCCAGATGCAGGTTTCGCATCGATCGTGCGTATTGCCGAGTGGAACGGAGCAGTTCGCTGGACCGGGGATGGAGGTCGGCCGATCCGTGGCCTCAGGGTTGGTGATGAGCTTGCGGGTGGCACGCTTGAAGTAGGGGCGGCCGATTCCTGGGCGGAACTGACCTTTGATGATGGGACCAAGGTCTGGGCTTCCGGGCCCGCGATCGTCACCTTCTCGGAAGGACCGGAGGGGAAACGCATTCATTTGAGGAAAGGAGAGCTTTCCCTGGATGTCGCTCCGCAGTCGTCCGGGCGTCCTTTGCTCCTGCAGACTTCTTCTGCGGAGGTGGAAGTTCTCGGGACCCAGTTCAAGGTGACCGCCGATAATTCGGCCACTCGACTGGCCGTCCACGAGGGCCTGGTACGGGTCACGCGACTGGCGGATGGCAAAACACGGGATGTGCCTGCCGACCACCATGTGGTGGCCGCGCTGGTGAGGGAGACGACTTTTGATGCTCTCCCACGGGGAGAGTCGGTCAGGAGTTGGAAATGTGACCTGCAGCACGACGTTCGACAGGGGCACTGGCGACCGGGCGCGGGGGAGAGTTCCGGTTCCCTGCGGGCGGAGACCCACTTGTTCCGCGGAGACTTCGGGGAACGCAAAGATCCGGTTCTCCTTCACAGTGTGGTGGTGCGGCCGTCTGACTCCAATGGGACGCCGGTCCTGTTGACAGAGGGAGCGCGCCTGCGGGTGGTGGGGCGGCTGGAGCGGAGTTGCTCGCTACACTTCGGTTTTGGCACTCACCGGGTGCGAGGAGTGCTTTCGCGTAAGTATGCCCTTTCGCGGAAAATCGAGTTGGTAGAGGAAGCGGAAGGAAATTTTGAGGTCGAACTGAACTTGGACGAGATCCCGCGCATGAGAGAGAGCTTCCCCGGTTCCCCCGTGGGACAGGAGCTCGGGTGGCTCTGGATTCAGACTGTGCGCGAGGATGTCGGTCTGGAAGTGACGAGTGTGGAATTGATAAGTAAGCAGGAGTGATGAATAAATCGACAATAGTGCACCTTGGTTGGGGATTGGTGGCGGTTCTGGCCTTCTTGGCCGGTTATTTTATCCTGCCGTCGGGACGTGATGATGCCGGGGTTGCGGCCAGGCGGGGGAATAGCGGCCCGGGATCAGGGGCTCAGGATGGAATTTCCAACGGAAAGGCAGACTCCGCGGCGGGGGAGTCCGCTACCGGGAGTAAATCAATCGAAAAGGATGAGGTCGCCCGGATGCTGGCGGAGAAGATCACCCTCAGCGAAGCGGATATCGGTGAACTGGGCCAGACGTTCCGCAAATCCTCCGACCCGGTCGCGAAGCGGTTGGCCTTTTCCAAGCTGATCCAGGGACTGACGGCCGACAATGCCCTGCTCATTCGCGAACAGATTGAGCACAAGGATCACCGGAGTGCGGAGTTCCAGGAGTTTCATTATGCCTGGGGCGCGGTTGCAGGAGTGGACGCCGTTATATTCGGTGTCGACACGGAGGAAGATGACATGAAGCCGGCCCTGGCAGGGTGGGCGGGGGCAAGCCCGCAGGAGGCCATGGCGTGGATTGAAGGGTTGAACATGGAAAACGATGCCCGCTTCGATCCGTTACTCAAGGAGCGGAAACTCGAGGTCACGGGACTGCGGCATCATTTGATGTCAGGGATAGTCGATGGGTTGGCCGATGCAGATCCGCGGCAAGCGGCAATGTTTGTCGAGAGGATGGTGGCTGAGGGTCAGGCAGACCCGGGCCACATGCATATTGTGACGGGGGAAGTGCTGCGGGCGGCAGAGAATCCGCTCGAGGCCTCGTCCTGGGCGGAGGGACTTCCCGAAGGGCGCATGCGGAATGAAGCGCTGGGTCGGATAGCGGATCATTTTGCAGAACGCGAACCGGCCGAGGCCGCCCAGTGGGCCCAGGGGTTCGCAGGTCAGCCCGGCACTGAGCGCATCTTCTGGGAGGTGGGAGCGAACTGGGCGGGCCGCGACCCGCAGGCGGCGCTTGAGTGGGTGAATGATCTGCCGGAGGGGCAAAGCCAGCAGATCGGAATCAGGGGTAGTTTGAATTCCTGGGCGCGCCGGGATCCCACCGCGGCGGGCGAGTATCTCCAGGAGATGGCTCCGTCCCCGATGCGTGATGCCGCGGTCGCTGGCTACAGCACCCGCGTGGCGTGGGAGGATCCTGCCGCAGCCATGAGCTGGGCGGAGTCCATTGCCGAGCCGGAGCGGCGGCAGGAGGCGATGGTGGAGGTGGGCAGGGCCTGGCGGCACAGAGGCGGGCAGGGACTGCAGGAATGGCTGAGCGGATCGAACCTGCCAGCCGAGATCCAGGAAAATATTCTGACCCCACGCGACCGGAGACGCCGCGATTGACCGGAAGAATGTCGAAACGCAACGTCATAGTCCACCTCATCTGGCTCTTCGTCACCTTGGGAACCTTCATGGCCGGCTCCCAGCTGGCACGTGCCATACGGGGGACGGACAAGTCCCCGGGTGCAGGGGTGACGATTCCCCCTTCCACGGGGAAGAGCGATGTTGCCGGGCAGGCTGATGCCGGGGAGACGGGACGTTACGTGCCCTTGCCGGGCCGGGCTGGCGGGAAACCGGAGGCGCTCCCGAGCGCCCCGGATCCGCAGAAGAGTGATGCCAGCGTGGAGCGCACCAGAAGATTACAGGTCAACCGTAGCACGATGGCGCGGGAGGCATCCGAGGCCCTGCAGCGGAGAGGTCCCCTGGGGAAGAAGCAGATTCATTCGTTGGTCCTGCAGGCGATCAAGGCCCCCAGTGCGTTGGGCCGGCGACAGGCCTTCGACCGGATCCTGGAGGAGATGGGTTCGGCGACCTTTACCCGGGAGCAGGCCTTCACGATGAGATCGGCCATGGCCATGAACGGAGCAGACGGGAAGATGTGGCAGCTCTTCGATTATGCCTGGGGCGCGAACGACCCTGCCACTGCAATTGCGCACCTGGATGAGATTCCGCAGCAGTACTTCGAGGGTTTTCTGGGCAACATGATCCCCGGGGTGGCGAGTGTCGATCCGCAGGCCGCCATCGAGGTGTTCTCAGGACTGGAACCGGAACTTGCGGCCAGGGTCCAGCGGAGGCTGTTCGAGGGATTGATCGACAACGACATGGCGGTGGCCACGAACTTTATCTATGATGTTACCGATCCGGAGACCTACAACTGGCGGCCCATGGACACCCTGACCCGTGAGATCGTGCGCGACCAGGGGCTGGATGTTACGTTGGACTGGGCGGCAGAGTTGCCCGACGGGGCGCTGCGATCGAGTGCCTGGAGCGCGGCGTTCGCGCACTGGGGATCGCGGGAACCGGAGCGGGCGATCGAGTCCATCATGGAGATGGAGTCGTCCTCGGACCGGAACCAGGCCCTCAACGGATTTACCGCAGCCTTTGCCCACGAGGATGGATCCATGGCGGTCGCCTGGGCGGACGAGATCACGGAACCGGGATTGCGCCAGGGAGCGCTGACCCGGGCCTTCACCCAGTTCTACCGGCAGGACCCGCAGGCTGCCGCGGAGTCCTTCAGTTCGATCGATGTCCCACGCGGAGTGTGGCATGAGGCGACGGGGCAGACGTGGTCGGGCGCGGGGCAGGGGGAGAGCAGCGGGACGGGGGGCTCTGCTGCTGAGACTACTCCCGCTGCCAACTAGCTTTTCCAGGACCGTCCAATATCCGATGCCTACGCACTCAAATATCCGATTCCGCATGGGTTCCCTTCGAAGAGGTGGAATCATGCCGTTGCTTTGCACTCTTCTCCTGGTTGCCCTGCAACCTGAGGGAAAGGCGGCTGATTCGATCCCGGCGCCAGGACATCCCACCCTCCTCAGTCCTCATTCTGATCCTATTGCCTGTTACGGCGACAAGGTGTTCGCGGTCAACACGCCGTCGGATACCCTGGATGTCCTCGAT
>DLRK01000159.1 GCA_002501065.1 Akkermansiaceae bacterium UBA7890 | reverse complement strand
GTTCGAGTCCTCTCGTGCGCACCATCCATTTTCGGTGCCCTCAACCAGACGCAGAGGGCCGGGGTGGTGATGTTGATCCCACGGTGAGTGATCAAGCAGATCGAACGTCAGGCGGATTCGCAATTGTTTGAGAGGAGACTTCGGAGCTCCGACGGCGAAGGGTGCAGCGACGATTCTCAAACGGGCGAAACAAACCCGATGAAGGAGGCAACGCTTTCTTATCTGGGAGTAGGTTCCGCCTCATTGAGGATCTCTTTGGCAAGTGGGTGCGAACAGCCTCCGATCCCGGGGTTCAGAACGGACTCTTCCTTTGTCGCATTGTCGCTTGGCGGCATTTTTTGACTGTGGGGCAGTCCGGCGAAGAACCTTTCGTCCGGATATTGTTTAATTCATTGATCCCGGTCAACGACCGCCCTCGCTCGAGTGTATTCCGTATACTGTTAATCTGGAAAACGGCTGCTCATGAGCGACCGGGCATGAGACTCCTCGGTCTCGTGGCTTGCGATGTTCGGAGTGCTCGACGGAACAGGAAAGGACTCACTCATCATGAAACGCTCCAAGTTTGACCATGCAGTTGCGCTCGTGACCCTGATCGGTCTCACGGGTATTGTTCCGGTTGAGGCCGAACAGCCCAGGGATCTGGAATCGGCAGTGGCGGAGGTGAGCAAGGCGGCTGCGGAAGAGGATGCCGTCAGCCGGGAATGGACTTCCCGGGAGATGGCCCGTTCCGCCACCCGGGAAATTGCCCGCTCCGAGAGGACGCGGGCGGAAGAGGCTCTCAAGAAGTTGATTGCTGTCCAGGAGGCGTTTGAGCTGGGGCAAAAGGGAGGGGCGGATAGCGCGTCGTTGGCCGAGGTCCGGACGCAGCTGGAACAGAAGGCCGCCACCATGAGGGCGGTGGAGGAGCGCCTCATCAAAGATACCCGGGTCGCCAACAAGGCTTCCCTCGAGCTAGTCGATTGCGAAGAGCGCACGCGGGACAGGATGGCCGCGACACGAAGTGCGGAGCGCGCCCTGCTTGTGATGGAAGGTCCCGCCGCAGACAAGGCCTGGGAGGCATGGAAGATCAAGGCGGCCGAAGGTGTCGTGCAGCGCAAGAAAGACGGCGTTCGTTACGTGACCGCTCCGCCCTCCGATGGGGAACACGAGGCACAGTTGCTCTCCGCCCTCGAGTATGAGCTCTGGGCCCGGGAAACGATCCGGACCGCCAACCAGATCATTGAGCAAAGTGGTGGGGCCAGCGCAATCGCCGTGAGGATGGCAGCTGCGGAAACCGATCTCAACAAGAAGAAGGCCCTCCAGGATTTTGCGAAAGAGCAGACTGCGGCCAGGAAAGCCGCGGAGAAGCTGATCGCCCGGAAGAACCGGGATATCGCCGAGGCTCTCGTTCATGTCTACACCCCGCAGATGGCCATGCTGGGTGGGCTCCCGCCGCTCACGGCGGATGCCTGGGATTATGCCAAGGCGCGGCACCTGCTCGTTCGCGCCGGCTTTGGTGGTACGCCGCAGCAGGTGAAAAAGCTGCACGCCATGGGCCTTCACAAGGCGGTGGACACCCTCGTTGATTTCCACCTCCAACCCTCCGCCGAGGTGCCGCTCGACATCGCCCTGCCCCGGAAGGCGAACCCGCTGGAGAAAAAGCTGCGCAACGACTTCCTCATGAATCGGGCCGCCGGGGACAGGAACGGCTGGGAGGCAGGGCAGGCCGCGAAATTGCGTCAGTGGTGGCTGCAGCGCATTGTCGAATCACCACGGCCGCTCCAGGAAAAGCTCACTCTTTTCTGGCACGGCCATTTTGCGAACCAGCAGAGCGTGGTGAGGAACAGCTACAGCATGTATCGTCAGAACGAGCTCTTTCGTGAGCATGCGGCCGGCAACTTCCGCGGATTGCTCTATGGTATTCTTCATGACGCGGCCATGATCCGCTATCTCGATAACAACAAGAACGTCAAGGGGCACGCCAACGAGAACCTGGCCCGGGAAATCATGGAGCTCTTCGCCATGGGCGAGGACCAGGGTTATACTGAGGCGGATATTCGCGAGGCCGGGCGCGCCCTCACGGGATACAACTTCGACCACAGCACGGGCCAGTTCCGTCTGAATCTGAACCAGCACGACGCAGGAGAGAAAACCATTTTCGGACAGAAGGGGCCGTGGACGGGTGACGATCTCGTCAGGCTCATCCTGGAGCAACCGGCCACCTCGCGCTTCGTCGCGCGGCGGCTCTTTGAATACTTCGCGCACCAGGATCCCGCCGGGGAAACCATCGAGAAGCTGGCGACGGTCCTGCGCAAGAGCGACTACGAGTTGCGCCCCATGCTCAAGAACCTCTTTCAGTCCGAGGCCTTCTACGGGGAGGGAGCGATGGGGACCAAGATCAAGAGCCCCGTGCAACTGGTGGCTGGCATGATGCGCGACCTCGGAGTGAAAGATATCACTGATTATGGTCAACTGAACGCCGCCGTCGAAGCGATGGGGCAGAAACTGCTGGAGCCACCGGATGTCAAGGGTTGGCGTCGGGGGCGTTCATGGATCAGTGCCAACCGCATGTTTTCCCGCTACAACTCCTCTGCCAAGCTCATGCAAATGGCGGTCGATCCGGACCGCAAGCAAGCCGTTGACGTCGCCAGACGACTCGAACGGGATGGCTGCCAGGATCCGAGTGAGGTGGTGGATCACCTCGTTGTAGCCTGCTTCGTCAAGCCCCTGAACGACGAGCAGCGCAGGAAGCTCTGCCAATCCCTCGGCAAACTTCCCCCTCCGCCCGAGTGGGCGAAACAGCGCGACTCCATCAACGCCAAGCTGAGAGACTTGCTGGTCCTCATGGTCAGCACGCCCGAATACCAAATGAACTGAAATCAGCCACCGGAACTAACTAATACCCGAAAGGATTGCCTTATGTCGAAGATCAAGATTGCAGCCCGCCGTGAGTTTCTCACCCGCGGTCTCGGCGTCGTCGGAGTCGGCGCGAGCCTGCCCAACTTCCTGCTCAATACCTCCCTGGCAGGTCCCGCTCCCGCGAACCAAAAGAACGACCGCATCGTGGTTTCGCTTCTCCTGACCGGCGGCCACGACGGTCTCAGCGATATGCCTCCCTATGCAAACCCGGACTACTACAAGTTCCGCAAGGTGACCCGCATCGAGGAGAAGGAGGTCATCAAGCTGAACGATGAGATCGGGCTTCATCCCAATCTGGGTGGCTTCAAGGAGTTATTCGACGAGGGCCAGTTCGCAGCGGTCATGGGTACGGCCTATCCCAATTTCAACCTCAGTCACTTCGCCTCCAGGGATTTCTGGGAAGCTGCTCACGGCGAGGGACGAACGGGCAAGCGCGGCGCCACCGGCTGGCTCGGCCGCTACCTCGATCACGCCTTCAAGGACGACAAGGATCCCAAGCTGTCCCTCGCGGTGGGTCCGGGCCGGCATCCTCTCACCGTGACCGGAAAGGACCATCCCGGCATCGCCTTCAGTTCGCCCAAGTCCTTCGGCTACGTCGGGGATCGTTCGGAAAAAGGTTATGCCCTCTACCAGGACCTCAACCGGCTCGCCAAGATGAAGGACGTCGGTAAAAGCGACGCCCAGTTTGTCACCGAGACGGCCGTCAATGCCAATGCCAGCAGTGAAACCATCCAGAATCTCGTGCGGGGTTACAAGACCCCGGTGACCTATCCGGACACCCAGTTCGGCAACTCCCTGCGCACCATCGCGGGACTCATCGAAAAAGGGATGAACACGCGCGTCTACTATGCCGCTCAGGGCATTGCCCAGTTTGGGGGTTATGATACCCACGCTGACCAGCGTCGTCGTCATGACGAACTCATGACCGAGCTTTGTGGATCAGTTGCCGCCTTCCAGAAAGACCTCGCCCGGCAGGGCAATGCCGAACGTGTGCTGACCTTCACCTTCAGTGAGTTCGGCCGTCGCGTGAAAGAAAACTTCAGCGGGGGTACCGACCACGGCCTGGCGCAACCGATGTATCTTTTTGGACCCGGGGTAAAGGCGGGTCTGCACGGTAAACAGCCGAGCCTCACCGAGCTCGATAACGATAATCTCAAGATGGAGGTCGACTTCCGCAGCGTCTACCGGGCCATCCTCGAAAACTGGCTCGGCGTCCCCGGCAAAGCCATCCTTGGAGAAGATTATCCCCTCGTCGATTGCGTGGGGTAGAGTCTGCAATCATCACAAGGACGACGACCACAGCGCGTTTTTCCGGAAATTCTCCGGGTTCATGGGCGTGACGCCGCAGAATTACCGGTGCCGGTTCACGGCGCTGGCCCCATCGTTCCTCCTTCGACGAAGGAGGCCTTGGTAAGGGTTTGGGGCTGGTCCTTCCTGCCGCGGCTGACGTTGGCCGCCCAGGTCACGATGCGGCCTGCCACGGGTTGAGAGTTCCAGTGGATGTGGGGCGAGGGAAGGCTCGGCCCAAGGTCGGATTGGCGTCGGAGGACACCAGCGAAACATCGCCTGGAACACGGAGCCTCCACCTGGCGAGGAACTGCAAGGCCGCCACGAAGATCAGGGACTCTTCGCAGATAAGCGCTGTCGGCGGAGTGACCTGGAACAGCGAGGAAAGGCAACCATGCAAACCGTCCTTGCGATCCTCCCAATCCGGTAGATTGAAATTTCCCACCGGAAGATCCCGGGTTTCGAGTTCGTTGAGGAAGGCTTGTTCACTGGGACCCGGTTTCGGAAATCGGCGCCTTGGACGGATCCCGGGTGCAATGGGTCCGTCCAATGGGGAGAATCCAGCCTCATCGAGAGGTGACGCAAATACGCGATAATAATTCGCAATAGGAATGACAGATCCGGATATTTGACGGGTAACCCCTACGGGAATTCTGGTATGAAATCCCATGGCTCGATCCTGACGTTCCACCTTGCCCATGAACCCACCCAAGAACCGACTGATTGCTCCAGCTGCGATTCTTACCTGCTTCCCTCCAGTCTCCTTTCCTCGATTGACGATCCCTGATGGGATAGTCCTTTAAGGAACACTTCACCCTCCCGATCCTGCCCTAAACCTCATGACAAAAGAATCCGAAGACAT
>DLRK01000202.1:6540-27876 GCA_002501065.1 Akkermansiaceae bacterium UBA7890 | reverse complement strand
CCGGGAATTCTCCGGTTCGGTTCGAGGGGCTGGTGCGGGGACTCCTTTCTTCTGCCGGGCTTCCCGCCCTAGCGCAGCTCCTTGACGGTCCAGAGATTTGTTCGTCCCTTCACTTCTTCCCGCACCGTTTTGGACTCGGAGGTGCTGACCGGGGCGGCGTCGTTGGTCCACCGTTGCCGGGCGTAGGTGAGAACGTCGGCGATGTCCTGGTCGCTCAGGTCGACATGGGGAGGCATGACGTTGTTGAACTTCCGGCCATTCACTTCGATGGGACCCATCAGTCCCTTGAGGAGGATCTTGATGGGCACCGCCGGGTCTCCGGTGAGCCAGTCAGAGCCGTCCAGCGGTGGGAAGGCGCCCTCCACCCCGATTCCTTCAGGGCCGTGGCAGGCAATACAGGTGCGGTTGTAGATGGCCTCTCCACGTTCGTGAACGGAGGCATCGATCCTGTGCTTGCGCTCGGCCACCCGCTCGTCGGGAGATTGAGATTCGACGCTCTGCTGGAGTGACTTCGCAAACGCATCCCCCTTTTCGGCGCGTTTCCCGAGGAAGGAGACGAGCTTGCTCTTGGCGGCCGGTGAGGCGCTCTTGCCGAAGTGGGAGGCGATGGTGAGGACCGTGCCGCCCAGGCCGGACTCACCGGACTCCTGGAGATAGACATCGTCATACCAGGCGGTTCCGGTCTGGCCGCCGTAGCCGCCGTAGAGGGCGTGAATGACGATCTCCGTCGCGTTGCCTGAATCGAATTCGACGGAGTATTCGGTCCAGCCGGTGGTGCCACGGACGGCCTTGGTGCGGTGGCCCACGCCGTGCACGTTGAACATCGATCCGCTGCCATTGACATTCTCGGTCCTGATCCAGCCGCCCAGGCGGTAGCGGGTGTTGCGCTTTGTCTTCACGGGGGCACCCCAGCCCGAGTCGGAGCGCTGGTCACTGGTGACCTTGAGACACATCGTTCCGTTCCGGCCTTCCTTCACTGCCGTGAATCCGGCGTTCCGGGATCCACCGTAGAAGCGTGGTCCCCAGCCCTCCGGCTTGTCGCCGTTGACCTTCTCGATGTTGCCATTGGAAAGAACGTCTCTGGGTCCAGCGGTTTTGGCCGGCCGGATGCTGGCAAGGGCTCCTTTCACGAAGCCTCCGCCATGGCGCCGGGCCGCGACCTGGAAGGCGTCGTGGAGGACGGGATCGTTCAGGATGGCACCGGCATCATGAGTGATCAGCTGAACGAGGGCGCTGCCGATTGCCTCCGAGGCGCCAAGGCGCGAAAAGGCGAGGAGGAGGTCGAGAAGGATTCTCGGTTCCTGCACCGTGATCCTGCCGTCCACAATGAACATCCGGGTCAGGGTGCCATCGAGGGGCGCATTGCGCAGGGCGGCCCGGCGGAGTCCGGCGTCCCTGGAGGCCAGAGCCGCCTTGATCGTCTCAAGGTCGAGCGAGCCGGTGCCCGCCCTGGTGTAGAACTCGTGAATGTTGGTGACCTTGTCGATCTTCCTGCCTTCCTCCACTGCGGCGCGCTGCGCCTCGAGTCGCCAGAACATGTTGGTGCTGGCGAAATCGGCCTTGTAGGGGTCGTTCCCTGATCCCCGGGGGTAGACCCGGTAGATGCGTCCGTGTTGCTTGTCGCGGTGGGGCGTGACGTAGGCGTTGCCCTTTCCACGCCTGGCGTCCAGACCGGAGGACCCCTTGTTGGGGGTGGGGTTGTGCTGGATGACGAGGTTGTACCAGTCGCAGATCCAGAGTGCGCCGTCCGGTCCCACCTCGGCGCAGACCGGTCCGGACCAGGCATCGGCGGAGTTGTAGATGTTGTTGGGATCCTGCCGCAGTTCGAAGCCGGCTCCCCTGGCATGACGCACCCATTGACCGACCAGCTTGCCGGTGGGGGCGCAGATGAAGGCGATATTGTTCCAGTAGCGTCTGGGGAAGCGCCGCGAAGTGTAGAAGGCGTGTCCTGCCGCGGCGGTGTAGCGATGGTGGGCATCGACCTGCCGGATGTCGGTGGAACTGGGAAAGAAGAGAGGATTGTCATCGGCGCGCGGGGTGCGCGGTTGTGAGAGGCCGGCCTGCTCGTAATAACGGCGGGGGAAGGTGAGATACCAGCTCGGGTTGGCATTGGCGGTGGAACCGAGAATGTCGAACTCCTCAGTGAAGCCCAGCCCCCAGGTGTTGTTGGTGGTGTTCTGGAGGAACTCCATGGCCGAGGCGTCGGGTCTGAAGCGGAAGACCCCGCTGCCAAAGCCGTGCCGTGTGCCACCCACTTCCCCGCCAAATCCCGAGTAGCCGGTAGTGGCCCAGATCCAGTTATCCACGCCGTAGCGGAAGTTGGAGGTGCCCGCGTGGGTGTCGCCCGTGCGAATGCCGGTGAAGAGGACCTCACGGACGTCGGCCTTGTCGTCGCCGTCGGTGTCCTTGAGGAAGAGGACATCGGATCCGTTGGTGCAGATCACTCCGCCATTGGCAAAGACCATGGTGGTGGAGAGGGAAAGTTTGTCGGCAAAGACAGTGAACCTGTCGGCCCGGCCGTCGCCATCGGTGTCCTCGCAGATCTTGATACGGTCGTTGCCGACGTTGCCGGCCTGCAGGTTGTTGGGATAGTCGATGGTCTCCACCACGAAGGCCCGTCCGCGCTCATCCCAGGCGATGTAGATCGGGTTGATGATGTCGGGATCGGCGGCGAAGAGCGCCAGTTCAAACCCGGGGGGAACCTGCGCCAGCTTGAGGGACTCCCCGGGCGGAAAGGGCTTGGGAACCTGCGTCACCAGCTTGCGCGTGATGTATCCGGGCAGGTTCACGTCCATCATCTCGAAGGCGGGAAGTTTGAGCGCGGTCAGCTTCGCCCTGGCGTCGTCACCCACGCTCCAGTAGATCGCCCGCTTGAGGAGATCGTGGAAGTTGGGCTGATCCCACACGCGGTGGTCGTGTCCCGAGGCGGTGTAGAAGACGCGGCCCCGGCCCTGGGTCCGGATCCAGGTCCATGGCTCGCCGTCGCGCTCCTGCAGGATGGTGCGGTCTTTAGCGTGGCGCTCGTGGGCATAGGTCTCGTCCCAGGCGGTGAAACCCTGGTAGCCCCTGGTGATTTCGTGGGTGGGGTTGGTGGTCCTGGGCGAGAACTCGCCGCCGCCATGTGACTTGAAGACTCCACCCACCAGTTTCACGAAGGCCTCGGATTTGCCGTAGCAGGCCGAGGCGCAGTGGATGGGGAGAAAGCCCCCGCCCCTTTCCACGAATTCGACGAGAGCCTTTTCCTGGTCAACCGGCATGGGACCGCGCTGGACCCAGTTGCCGTACATGAGAACCGCGTCGAATTGCGCAAGGGTCTCTGCCTTGAGCGCCCGGGCCGGATCTTCAAGGTAGGTCAGGTTGATGCCGTCGGCCCCGAGGTGTTTCTTGAGCACCCGGTAGCGGGTGACGGGGTCGTGGCCCGGATGATTTTTGGTAGGGGCTCCGAAGAAGAGAACTTCGAGGCGGCGGGCATCGCCCCTGGGAGTGATCAGCGGAGCAGCGAAGGCGGCAACAGCAAGAGCGAGGGTGAGCAGCAGGGGCGTGGACTTCATGATACGGGTCGATGGATTGGTCGTTACTATCTATTGCCATTTCCATGGCGCCAACCGAAATGCAAAAACGTGTTTAACCTGATGGGGCGATGGGAGTTGTGCTGGCCACGATTTTCCGGCCCCGGCCGGGCAGGAGCCTTACTTCAGGAACTCCACGCACATGGCATTGGCAACTTTCACCTCGTTGCCGTTGTCTTTCAGCCTGCCGTCCTCCCCGATCCTGAAGACGGGGACGTTACCGGACCGCTGGCCCGCAACCAGGAGCCATTTGCCGTCGGGGTCGACTCCGATGTTGCGGGGTATGCTCACCTTGGCGGGAATGGTTTGAATACGCTTGAGTTTGCCCTCCTCAAGCACCTTGAACACCGAGATCGAATCGCGACCGGTTCCCTTCACGTCACGGTTGGCGGCGTAGAGGAATTTCCCGTTGGGATGCACACGGATTTCCGAGCAGCTCATTCCGTCGGGACCGATGCCCTTGTCCAGGGATCTGATGTCCTGCTTGCTCCTGCCCAGGAGTCCGGTTGCAGGGTCGCGGTCGTAGACGGTGACGGTCTGGTGCAGCTCGGTGAGGACGTAGGCCTGCCGTCCGTCCCGGCCGAACTTCATGTGGCGAGGCCCGGCTCCCGCCCGGGTTTCCGCGACCCCCACCTTCTCCATGGCGGCGGTTGCGGCGTTGAGCTTGTAGATGACGACCTTGTCGATCCCGAGATCGGGGGCGTAGGCAAACTTGTTGTCGGGTCCGGGATAGATGGAGTGGGCGTGGGGTCCCTTCTGCCGTCTTTCGTTGATACTCGATCCCTCGTGCTGGTGGGCGGAGCTTGATTTCACCAGCGAGCCATCGTCATCGATCCTGAGAGCGGCCACGCTGCCGCTGCCGTAATTGGCCACCATGAGGCACCTCCCGGTGGCATCCACCGAGACGTGGCAGGGTCCGGTCCCCTCGGAGGACTGGAGGTTGATGGGGTCGAGGGTGTAGTCGTCCCTGATGTGGAAGGCGGCGACCTGGTTGCCGTCTCCGCGGGCGGTGGAGTAGAGGTGCTTTCTGCCGGGATGGATGGCGAGAAAGCCGCAGCCTGACAAGGTGGCGGCCAGTCTGGGTTTGGAGAGGGCACCCGTTTCGGTGTTGAGTTCGCAGAGGTAGATACCCCTGCTCTCCCCCCGGCCCTGGGTTCCAAGATACACTTTGGTTGTCCCGGCGGTGGCCGGGGCCGGGAAGGAGGAGGCGATAAACAGGCTGGCGAAGGCTGGAGCGAATTTCTGGATCATGCAGGTCCATTCATGGGAGAACGCCACCAGACTGCAAGCCTGCGGTGCCCTTGGGATACGTCCACGGAATCGTCGCGCGGAGTGCCCGGGTCCCCCGGACACGAGGAAGGAGCCCCGCCTCGCCGGCAGGGCTCCTTCTTCAGATGCCTGTGTTTTTGCGTTGTTTTCTTGATTGGGTGCAGGGCGTGTGGGCCCTGCCAGTTTCCAACCGGGGTCCCGGGGTCTGATTTTTAAGTTGAGGGGATTTTGTGCTCTCCGGGGGGAGTGTCCGGCCCGGACCGCGGACATTTTCAGGACCTGCAACGCTATTCTTGCGGGAGCAGGCAGGAGCAGGTACGTATCACGCCAATGCGATTGCTTCTTCTTCTTGCTCTTCTCCTCGGTTCCCAGGTGGGTGCCGCGCCGGTCGTCCCCAAAAAGGGGAGCAAGGAGTTCCGCGAGATCATGGCGGCGGTGACCGATCCGGTTGAGGATGCCGTCCATCAGGCGGTGACTTTCCGGATCAATCACATCATGATGGAGAAGGACTGGGCGTTCGTCGATGCCCTGCCGCTGACCAAGGCGGGAAAGAGGATCAACTATGCGGGCACCATGTTCGAGGAATGGATCGAGGAGGCGGACGAAGTCCTCTGGGTTCTCCTGCGATACAAGCGTGGTCGCTGGTACATCGTAGAGAAGGAGTTCTTCACCACCGAAGCGACCTGGATCGACTGGTCGCACTACTTCCGTGCCCCGAAGGGAATCTTTCCGAAGCTCAAGATCGACTAACCGTGCCAGCTCCGGCGGATCGCCGGAGCCATCGGCTTGATTTTTCAATACCATGAAACACAACACACTCGCCACCTGCGCCCTCTTCCTGACCGCTCCCCTCCTGGGGGCCGAGCACCCGAATATCGGTTCGGTCGTCCGTCACGATGCGGCCTTCGACAAACTCGTTGCCAGGGATGCCAGGATCGAAGTGCTGGCTTCCGGCTTCGTCTGGTCCGAGGGGCCGGTCTGGGACAGGGAGAACAGCCGCCTGCTGTGGTCCGACGTTCCCGCCAACACGATTTACCAGTGGTCGGAGAAGAAGGAAGGCCACTCTGTCTTCATGACGCCCTCCGGCTACACCGGGATAACGCCCGGGTATCCTGAACCCGGATCAAACGGGCTTTCCTTCGACGCCCAGGGGCGTCTCGTCTCCTGTGAACACGGCGACCGTCGGGTGGCCATGCTCACCCCCGGCGGAGGGAAGGTCACC
Source organism: Akkermansiaceae bacterium UBA7890 (assembly GCA_002501065.1). Lineage (GTDB taxonomy): Bacteria > Verrucomicrobiota > Verrucomicrobiia > Verrucomicrobiales > Akkermansiaceae > Roseibacillus_B. The sequence goes on along the minus strand of DLRK01000202.1, from coordinate 21,816 downwards.
CTTGCTGATCGTTACGATGGCAAACGATTCAACAGCCCCAACGACCTGGCCATTCACTCCAGCGGGGCCATCTATTTCACCGATCCGCCCTACGGCCTGCCCAGGCGCGAGAAGGATCCCAGGCGCGAGACGGACTGGTTCGGCGTCTATCGCATCGAGACCGATGGCAAGGTGACCCTGCTCACCAAGGAGTGCGACCGTCCCAATGGGATCGCGCTCTCGCCGGACGAGAAGAAGCTTTATGTTGCGCAGTCCCACGGGCCGAAGCCCTATATTTTCTCCTGGGACATCAGGGCAGATGGCTCACTCGGTCCCCAGAAGGTGCTCTTTGATTGCTCCCCGCTGTCCCGGAAGTATCCCGGGGCGCCCGATGGAATGAAGGTGGACAAGGACGGGATCATCTGGACCACCGGTCCGGGTGGAGTGCTTGTCATCTCGCCGGAAGGCAAGCTCCTCGGGCACATCCTGACCGGTCAGCGCACCGCGAACTGCAACTGGGGCGATGATGGATCGACCCTCTACATGACGGCCGACTTCCATGTCTGCCGGATCAGGACCCTGACCAGGGGAGCGGGCTGGTAAGGCAGATTGGAAAGAATCAAAATGGAAAGAATCGTTATTGCCGTTGTGACCTTGGGAGCCTTTGCCTGGCTGCCATAACCCTCGAGGACTTTGGACCTGAGGTGCTCAACAAGGCTTTATGGCTCCTCGTCACAGTGGTGGGAGCAGGGCTCATTGCCCTTGCCATAACCCATCGGAATGGGGCCAACCCAGCGATAGTTTCGGGGAACGGGTGCCGTTTCAGGCCAGCACTTCCTTGATGACCCGGGATTCCTCCACTCCGGTGAGACGGAAGTCCAGGCCCTGGAAGCGGTAGGTGAGGAGCTCGTGGTTGATGCCAAGTTGCTTGAGCATGGTGGCGTGGAGGTCGTGCACCGAGACGTGATCCTGGGCCACCGCGTAGCCCAGTTCGTCGGTGGATCCGTAGCTGACGCCACCCTTGATGCCGGCGCCCGCCATCCAGAGCGAGAAGGCCTGGATGTGGTGGTCTCGTCCGTTGCCCTGGGCCATCGGGGTACGGCCGAACTCACCACCCCAGATGATGAGGGTGTCCTCCAGCAGTCCGCGCTCCTTGAGGTCCTTCACCAGCGCCGCGGTGGCCTTGTCGGTGTGCCCGGATACGGTGTTGATGGCTCCCTTCACGTTTCCGTGATGATCCCAACCACGGTGGTAGAGCTGGATGAAGCGGACTCCGCGTTCCGCCAGTCGGCGGGCGAGCAGGCAATTGGAGGCGAAGGAACCATCCCCCGGTTTGGCTCCATAGAGTTCAAGGATGTGCTTGGGTTCCTTGGAGACGTCAACCAGGTCGGGGACGGAGGCCTGCATCTTGAAGGCCATCTCGTATTGCGCGATGCGGGTGGCGATCTCGGGATCGTTCTGTCGCTTGCCCAGCAGGTTGTTGAGGCCGTTGACGGTCTTGAGCAGGTCTCCCTGGGTCTCCCGGGAGACGCCGGCGGGATTCTTCACGTAGTGGACGGGATCGCCCTTTGAGTTGAATTGGACACCCTGGAAGCGGGAGGGCAGGAAGCCGCTGTGCCACTGGCGCGCTGCGATGGGCTGGTCCTGGCCCCCGCCCGCCGAAGTCATCACCACGAAACCGGGGAGTTCGTCGGTGTCTGCGCCCAGTCCGTAGAGGAGCCAGGAGCCCATTGAAGGCCGGCCGGGAATGACCGCACCGGTATTCATGAAGGTGTGAGCGGGATCATGATTGATCTGCTCGGTGGACAGCGAGTTGATGACCGCGATCTCGTCCGCAATGGATCCGATGTGCGGGAAGGCGGAAGACATGAGGCGTCCGCACTCGCCATAGGGCTTGAATTCGTATTGCGGGCCGAGGCACTTGAGCTGGTTGCGCCTGCCCTGCAACTGCGCGAGCTGCTGGCCCTTGGTGAAGGACTCGGGCATGGGCTTGCCGTTGAGCTTGGCGAGCTCCGGCTTGTGATCGAGAGTCTCCAGGTGGGACGGCCCGCCGGCCATGCACAGGTGGATGATGCGCTTGGCCTTGGGCGCGAAGTGCAGTTTGCCGTCCAGCACGCCCTTCCACTTGGGCGCGGCGCCGGCGTCCTGGCTCAGGAGGTAGGCCAGGGCAGCGCTGCCTACCGAGTAGGAGGAGCCCTTGAGGAAGGTGCGGCGGTTGATGGCGTTGATGAATTGATCGTTCATGACGGGAAGTTGGGGGGCAGCCACTCCGGCTGCCGGGTTCATCGATTAGTATCTCGTGATTGTTTCGTGCAGGTTCAGGAGGGCGCGGGTCACTGCGGTAAAGGCGGCGAGATCCATCGGGTTGGCCTCCTTGCCCGCGGGTTTGAGCCCGACCTTGAGGAGGGCATTGGCGTCCTCGGGACTCTTCAGGTAGCGCTTGAGCTGCCGGTCGTAGAGATCCTTGAGGAGTTTGGCCTCCTCGGGGTAGGGGGGGCGCTGGAGGAGTTTCTGGAAGCCGGTCTCCAGGCGTTCGGCAAAGGGGCGGCTGTCGCCGGTGAGTTGTTCGGCCAGGACGCGGGCCGCCTCCACGAAGCTGGGATCATTAAGCAGGTTCAGAGCTTGCTGGGGAGTGTTGGAACTCTCCCGGCTGGCGGTGCATTCCTCCCGTGCCGGTGCGTCGAAGGCCATCAGCATGGGATGCAGGAAGCTGCGTTGCCAGTGCATGTAGACGCCGCGCCGGTACTGGTTGTCGTCGTTGTGCTGCTTGTAGGTGCGCTTGGGGAAGTTCAGTTCGCGATAGTAGCCGGGCGGCTGGTAAGGCCGGGCACTTTCTCCTCCGATGCGGGCATTGAGGAGCCCGGAGACCGCGAGGGCATTGTCGCGGACGAATTCAGCAGGGAGTCGGCGGGCATTCTGCCGGGAGTAGAGTTCATTGTAGGGGTCGGAAGCTGCCAGTTCGGCGGAGGCATTGGACGATTGCTGGTAGGTCTGCGAGGTGAGGATCAGCTTGACGATGTGCTTCACGTCCCAGTCGCTTTCCATGAACTCGACCGCCAGCCAGTCCAGCAGTTCGGGATGAGTGGGCCACTGGCCCTGGTTGCCGAGATCCTGCAGGTCGCGCGAAAGACCTGTTCCGAAGAAGAGGGCCCACATGCGGTTGACGAAGGCGCGGGCGGTAAGCGGATTCTCCTTGGACGCAATCCAGCGCCCGAGATCCAGCCGGGTGAGACGGTCTCCGCTTGCCTGTGGTTGCTGTTTGGCTGTGGCAATGAACGCCGGGAGTGCAGGCTGGACCACCGGTCCGGAGCGATCCATCCAGTTGCCCCGGGGCAGGATACGGATCTCACGCGGGTTGGTAGAGAGGGTCACCAGGGTCATGCGGGTCGTCCCCTTGGCCCCCTTGGCCTGCTGGTCGAGCTTGGCGATCTTGTCCCGGATCGGCTGCAGGGAGGCGGCAATGGTCCGGAAGTGAGCCAGGAGAGGAGCGCGCAGCTTGGGATCAACTTTTTGTCCCCTGTCGGCCAGTAATTGCTTGCGGACCTCATCCGGCAGCCCGGCCAGGGCAGCACTTGAATCGCTGCCGGTATGTCCGGCCAGATCCCAGAGGACGACTCCGCCGTGCTGGGTGAAGGCCAGTTGGGTGATCTTCTTGCCTGCGGGCAGTCCGACCTTGTCGGCAGAGACTTCAATGCGCACCCACTTTCCCAGGGCGGGCAGGGTGCCCGCCTTGTGGTGATTGGCACCGTTACTCCCCTTGCCATAGGGGATGAGATCCTCGCCCCACCAGGCGCGGTGCTCCCAGGAGTTGTCGGCATTAAACTGCAGCATGATCTGCCTGGGAGGGTTCTTGGGGTCGAGCCAGACGTAGGCGAAGAGGTGTTCACCCTTTCCCAGCGTGACCGGTTTCTTGGCGGCATCGACGATGTGCTGGACCAGTCCTGCATTCTCCTGGCGGCGTGCGATCTGACCGGAGTGCACGTTGTCGGTGACTGTCTGGATCTCGGGCAGGGGGAGTTCCTTGTCGTCGAGGATGGTGACATCCCGGGGCTTGCTGGACGCGATCCTGGCCTTGAGTTCGCCGACCCACCGGAGGAATTCCTTTTCCAGTTCCGGGCTGTCCTTCCCGAGCTCTTCCTGGAGCCCGCCCTTTTCCTTCTCAAGGCGGGCCAGTTCCTCCGTCTTGTCAGGCTCGGGGACATCGAGGGCTGGTCCCCACTTGTCCAGTTTGAAGCCTGGGTAGTTCTTGATGTCGGCACCGGGGTTGTAACGGCCATCGCCGTTGTAGGCACCCTTCTCGTAGATGTCGGAGAAAAAGGCCTCCATTGAGTAGAAGTCCTTCATGGTGAAGGGATCGAACTTGTGGTCGTGGCACTCGCCGCAGCCCATCGTTGATCCAAGGAAGGCCACCGAGGTCGTGCGGACGCGCTCGGCGTAGTACTTGGCAATATATTCGGCGTCCTGAATGCCGCCCTCTTCCGAGACCTGGTTGACCCTGTTGAATCCGGTGGCGACGTAGTGTTCGGTGGTGGGATTCTCAAGGAGATCGCCAGCGAGCTGTTCTATGATGAAGGTGTCATAGGGCTTGTTACCGCTGAAGGCGCGAATGACATAATCGCGGTAGGGGGTCATGCTCCATGTCTTGTCGCTGTGGTAGCCGTGCGAGTCCGCGTAGCGGGCCAGGTCGAGCCACATCACCGCCATGCGTTCGCCGTAGTGGGGCGAGGCCAGGAGTGTGTCGATGGTGGACGCGGCATTGGAGGTGTCGATCTCGTTGTAGGAGGCCGGCAGGCCGGTCAGGTCGAAGGAGAGCCGTTTGGCAAGAGTGCTGGCGTCGGCGCGGGAGGAGAGCTTGCGTGAATCTTCCGGCATGCCCGCCAGGATGAAATTATCGATAGGATGATTCGCTCCCATCTCCGGAACATCCGGACGCCTGGGTGCGATGTAAGCCCAGTGCGGTTCGTATGCCGCGTCCTGTCTGATCCACTCCGCCAGGATCTTTTTCTGTGCCGAGGTGAGTGACTTGTGGGAGTCGCCCGGCGGCATGAGATCTTCTTCGTCGTCGGTGTTGATGCGCAGGACCAGCTCGGAATCATCGGGATCACCGGGAACAAAAGCTTCCTTCTTGAGAGCATCCTCCCGGATATCGAGTCTCAGTTTGCCCTCGCGGGCATTCTTGTCCGGTCCGTGGCAGGAGAAACAATTCTCCGCCAGGATGGGCCGCACGTCGCGGTTATAGGATAGCGGGGCGGTCAATGCGGGCAGGGTCCCGTAAAGGAGAAGCGCAGGGATGGTCAGGCGCATGGTGACTACTCTCTAGCGAGAGCGGTGGAACTTCGCAAGAACGGGGTTGCCAGAGCCCGTCCTGTCTTCGTAGGAGCTTGAATTAGAGGGGAAAACGGGATATTTCCCGCCGGACGATCGACTGGCGCCTGACTAGGTCAGCACGTCCTTTACCACCCGGGCGGGTTCCACGCCGGTCAGACGCATATCCAGTCCCTGGAATTTCACCGAGAAGCGCTTGTGGTCGATTCCCAGCAGGTGAAGCATGGTGGCGTGGAGGTCACGCACATGGACGGTGTCCTTGACGGAGGCGTAGCCAAGTTCGTCGGTTTCGCCGTAGGCCGTCCCGCCCCTGATGCCTCCGCCCGCCAGCCACATCGAGAAGCCCTTGATGTGGTGGTCGCGCCCTGCGCCACCCTTGCCCTGGAACATGGGTGTGCGGCCGAATTCCCCTCCCCATACGATGAGGGTTTCCTCAAGCATTCCGCGTTGCTTGAGGTCGGTGAGGAGCGCCCAGATGGGCTTGTCGGTGAGCCCGCAGCAGGTGTTCATATACTTCACCAGTCCTCCGTGGTGATCCCAGCCCCGGTGGTAGAGCTGGATGAAGCGGACGCCTTTTTCCGCCAGTCGGCGGGCCAGGAGGCAGTTGGAGGCAAAGGAGCCGTCGCCCGGCTTGGCCCCGTACATATCGAGAATGCGCTGCGGTTCCTTTGAAACGTCGGTGAGCTCGGGCACACTGGCCTGCATGCGAAAGGCCATCTCGTAGGCGGAGATGCGTGCTTTGATTTCCGGATTGTCCACGAGCTCGTTGCGATGGTTGTCGAGCTGCTGGATCGATTGGACCAGGGCATTCTGGTTCGTCTTCGATACTCCCCGTGGACTGGTCACGTAGTGAACCGGATCGCCGGTGGAATTGAATTCGACGCCCTGGTGGCGGCTGGGCAGGAAGCCAGTTCCCCACTGTCGCGCGGCAATCGGCTGTGGATTACGCCCTCCCACGCTCGTCATTACCACGAATCCCGGGAGGTCTTCACTGTCGCTACCCAGGCCGTAGTTGATCCAGGCACCCATGGACGGACGGCCACTGATGGCGGTGCCGGTGTTCATGAAGGTGTGGGCCGGGTCATGATTGATCTGCTCGGTGAACATCGATTTGATCACACAGATCTGGTCTGCCATCTTGCGATGGTAGGGGAGGAAGTCGGAGATGAACTGGCCCTTGCCGAATTCCTGGAACTTGGTGAGGTGTCCCTGGACCTTGAGCGTCTGTCCCTGGAGCTGGGCGATCGGTTGTCCCCTGGTGAAGGAGTCGGGCATGGGTTGGCCGGCGAGCTCATCCAGTTTTGGCTTGTAGTCGAAGGTTTCCAGGTGGGAAGGGCCGCCCGCCATGGTGAGGAAAATGACCCGCTTGATCCTGGCATCATGGTGCGGGAAGCCGGACAGGCCGCCGTAGGAGGTATCGATCGTGCCTCCGGAGGCCTCGCGGCCAAGCAGGGAAAGAAGTGCGGAGGAGCCGAAGCCGATACCGGCCGAGCCGAGGAAGGAACGGCGGTTGAGGTAGTTTCCCAGCTGGTTGGCGGTCGTCATCGATTCTGAGGCAGGTTGGAAAGGGGCTCCTGTCCGTAATTCAGTTCCTGGTGTAGGTTTCGGAGAGATTCAGGATGGCACGTGCGACCGTGGTCCAGGTGGCGTGCTCAATGGCGTCGAGGTTCCCGGGCACGGGAGCCTGCCCGGTGGAAACCAGTTCCCTGGCGGCCGCCGGGTTGGCCTTGAATTCCTTCCCGGCCGCCTGGAAGAGCCGGGTCATGATCTCTCTCTCCTTGCCGTCCGGGAGGCGGGAGAGGGCCTCGCGGTAGGCGAACTCAAGGCGGGCCTTGTCGTCCTTTCCACCCTCCTTGAGGATGCGCTCGGCGAAGACACGGGCCGCTTCCACGAAGGAGGGATCATTGAGCAGGGTCATGGCCGCGATGGGTGTGTTGGAGCGGGGACGCTCGGCGGTGCATTCCTCGCGGGTGGGAGCGTCAAAGGCGCGCAGCATGGGATGAAGGAACTGCCGCTGCCAGTGGACGTAGAGACCGCGGCGCCACTGACGATCGTCGGCGTGATGGGCGTACTTGCGGGCTGGGAAGTTGAGGTGGCGGTAATAGCCGGCCGGCTGGTAGGGCTTGGCGCTTGCGCCCCCGTAGTCGGTGCGCAGGAGGCCGGAAATGGCGAGGGCGTTGTCACGGATGGTTTCAGCGGGCAGACGGTAGCGCGACTGGCGGGCGAGGAGCCGGTTGTAGGGGTCGCGTTCGCGCAGGACAACCGATGTCAGTGAACCCTGCCGGTAGGTCCGGCTGGTCACCAGGAGCTTCATCATGTGCTTCACGTTCCATCCCGACTCGTAGAACTCGACCGCGAGGTTATCCAGCAGTTCGGGATGCACCGGGGCCTCACCCTGTCCCCCGAAGTCTTCGAGGCGCTTTGAGATTCCGGAACCAAAGACCAGATACCAGAAGCGGTTGACCATGACGCGTGCGGTCAGTCCGCCCGTTCCGGCGTCGGGATCGGTGAGCCAGTTGGCGAGGTCGAGCCGGGTGAGGCGGGCACTGGCGGGGGGTGGATTGTTTCGGGCGAGGAAGGCTGGAAAGGCCGGTTCCACGACCGGGCCGCTGTCATCAAGCCAGTTGCCACGGGGCAGGATGCGGATTGTCCGGGGTTTGATGGCCACCGTGATCATGGTCTTGCGCCTGGCTTTCTCAAGGGCGGCCAGTTCGGTTTCCACCTGCTTGCGGGCTGCTTCGTCGGCGAACCGTGCAGTCTTCAGCAACTTGCGAAGCTCGGCGATGCGCTGCCGCTCGCGCTTGGTGTGGACCTCGATCTCGGGTGGGCGTCTCGTGGGCAGGCTGTTGGACCCGACCTTGAAGTGCTGCGATTCATCCACATCGGCAAAAAAGGAACCAAGGGCGTAGAAGTCCCGCGAGGTGTAGGGATCGTATTTGTGGTCGTGGCACTGCCCGCAGCCCACGGTGGCCCCCATCCAGACATTGGAGAGGTTCCGGACGCGGTCCGCGAAATAGATGGCGAGGTACTCCTTGGCCTGAACCCCTCCCTCATGTGAAGTCTGCAGGAGGCGGTTGTAACCGGTCGCGATTTTCTGGTCGACGGTGGGATTAGGCAGGAGATCGCCGGCCAGTTGCTCGCGGGTGAACCGGTCAAAGGGCAGGTTGTCATTGAAGGCGTCGATCACGTAGTCGCGATAAGGGGAGATGCTGTGATCCTGGTCGCCGTGATAGCCGCAGGTGTCGGCGTAGCGCACCAGATCGAGCCAGTACATCGCCATGCGCTCGCCGAAGTGGGGTGAGGCCAGGAGCTCGTCCGTGGTTGCTTCAAGGCAGGCGGAGGGATCCTCCTTCCAGCGCTTCACGAATTGGTTCACCTCCCCGGGCGTTGGCGGAAGGCCGATGAGATCGAAGTGGAGCCGCCGCACCAGGGTGACCGGATCGGTGTCCGGAGAGGGGGTGAGGTTCTCCCGTTGGAGCCGGGTCAGGATGAAGTTGTCGATCCAGTTCTCGCTCCAGTCATTGCCTTCGACCGGAGGGACAGGGTGTCTCCGGGGCGGGACGTAGGTCCAGGGTTCCTCGTACCTGGCCCCCTCCACGATCCACTGCCTGATGAGTTCCTTCTGCCCCTTGCTCAGCTTCTTGTGAGTCTTGGGCAGCGGCATGATCTCGTCCGGGTCGGTGCTGAAGAGGCGGTGGATGAGCTCACTGTCATCCGGTTTGCCGGCTACGATGGTGTCCCCGGTCTCGCCGCCCTTGAGCGCCCCTGCTGCAGTGTCGAGACGTAGTTCGCCCTTGCGCTTGCGCTCGTCGGGGCCGTGACAGGTAAAGCAGTAGTCCGAAAGGATGGGCCGAATGTCCCGGTTGAAGTCGACGCTCGCGGAGAGTCCACCGGTCCAGAGGACAGGAACCAGGATTGAAAGAGCGAGGAAACGGCGTGGCATCATGGGCAAGCTAGCTTTCCACACTACGGATGCAATGGAGGATTCCGGCAGCGGGTCCCGGATCGGTCCGGGTTCCGCGGCCGTCGGGTTGTCCGGGTTCGGGGAGTCAGCCGTATTGACACAGGCAGGAAAGGGGAAGTCCGGGGTTCTCCTGGTCTGGAGAATCTGCAGAGCCCGACTACGTGATCTCCACCTCGAGCACCTTTACCCGTCCCCACTCGGGTTTCTCGAGATCCTTGCGGCCCTTCGGCTGGCCGGAGCACCCTCAGGGGAATGTCGTGCGGACCGCGAAGAATCCCTCCGGGCCGGAGATGGCAAAGTCCCTCGTGATGGCTCCCATTGTGGCCGTGATGGTAGCCCGTTCCTGCCACTGATCGTGTGATAGCGCCGGGTCGGGGGTAAAGAGGACGGTGTAGCTCTGGGTGTCGAGGGCGTCCCAGGTCAGGCGAACCTGACCGTCCGGAAGGCGGTCGATATCAAGGATCGGCACGACCAACGGTGGTGTGCTCCCGGGCTTGAGATCGAAGGTCACGCCGGGATTCTGGCTCTGGACCGTGAAGGTGAAGGTGTTCCCGCTGTCGGAGATCCAGGCGGCGGCATCACCTGAGTCGAATCCGTCGGTGAAGATCGATTCGCTCACCAGGGTTTCCAGCCTGATGTCGATGTTCTCCTCGATCGTGATTTCCAGAGTCCGTTCGAATTCGATAATGATCCGGCCCGGGTCAAGGGAAGTGGTGTTGGTGAACCCATCGTAGCCGGGTGCGAATTCATCGGCGAAATCGGGCTCGGGGCCGGATTTGGAGTCGAACTTCGCACTCCCGAGCAGTTCGGTGATCACTTCACCGCTCTCGAGTTCTCCCACATCGACGCGGAAGGAGGCCCCCACATCGCCGTCACTGCCGCTGCTGACGGGGTCGACCAGTTCGAAGTCCTGCTCCAATTTGATGTCGATGGCGATATTCTGAATGCCCGGTTCAGGATCATGGGCCCTGAAAATGGTCCTGTTCTGACTGCTGGTCGCGATGAAGCGGGCGGCGGTGGATCCGGGTGGGGGTTCGCTCGAAAGGGGGAACATGCTTACCCGACCCTGGTGTTCGATGTCGAACCCGGGGATTCCGGTGGCCCCGGCCGAGTTCACCTCCACCGAGGCGAAGACAGGTTCGAGGGGGTCGAGGAACTCCGGCGGGATCGTGATTTCCTCGAAGAGATTGATTCCCGCCATCGAGGGGCCGCTTTTTGCGCGGTTGAATCCTCCCACCTCGACTCCATTGAATCCGAAGAACGAGAAGTCGGCGCAGGAAGCGGGAGTCCCGGGTGCGAGATTTGCGAAGAATTCCGGGCAGGAGCTCTGGGCCCGGGCATTGACCGGTAGTCCCAGCGAACATGCGGTGCTGGCCAGGAGGAGTGGGATCCGAAGGTTCATGTCGCGGGTCGGTCCTCTGTGTCCGGAGGGTGGGGTGTGATGTTCATGCGGCTTCGTCTATCGGCTTTCCGGTCGGGTAAAGATGCCCTGGATCAATGATCCGGACTAGAGGAGGATGTCCTTGATGGGATAAGCATCCTCCACTCCGGTAAGGCGTTGCTGCAGCCCCTGGAAGGGAAAGCGGAAACGGTGATTATCGATACCCATGCAGTGGAGAATGGTGGCGTTCATCTCGTTGAGGTGAACGGGTTTTTCGGTGACGTTATAGCTGAAGTCATCAGTTTCCCCGTGGGTCAGTCCTCCCCTTATGCCCCCGCCGGCCATCCACATGCAGAAATTGCGGGGGTGGTGGTCGCGACCGTAGTTCTCCCTTGTCAGTTTGCCCTGGCAGTAGGCGGTGCGCCCGAATTCACCGCCGAAAACAACCACCGTGTCCTTCAACATTCCTCTTTCCTTGAGGTCCCTGATAAGGGCGGCGGTTGGCTGATCAACGTCAAGGCACTGGTTCTTGATCTCCTTGGGCAGGTTGCCGTGCTGGTCCCAGCCGCGGTGGAGAATCTGCACCACCCGGACTCCACGCTCAATGAGACGGCGGGTGAGGATTGCGGAATGGGCAAAGCTTCCGGGCTTCTGGACATCCGGCCCATACATTTCGAGGGTTGCCTTGCTCTCCTGGCCAAGGTCCGTCAGCTCGGGGACACTGGTCTGCATGCGGAAGGCCATTTCATACTGGGCAATGCGGGTTTGTGTCTCGGGGTCCCCGAAGCGCTCGAAAGCCTTGCGGTTCAGCTGGCCCAGGGCATCAAGCATGGACCGCCGGTCGCCGGGCCGCACTCCCGGGGGATTCTTCACGTATAATACCGGATCGCCGGCGCTGCGGAGTTTCACTCCGTCATACTTGGAGGGCAGGAAGCCACTGGTCCACATGCGCGTGAACAACGCCTGGCTCGGGTTCTTGACGGTCGGGGTGAAAACCACGAAGGCGGGTAGATTCTGGCTTTCGCTGCCAAGGCCATAGCTGAGCCAGGAACCGAGGCTGGGCTTGCCGGGCACCTCACTGCCGGTCATCACGAAGGTGCAGGCCGGGTCGTGGTTGATGGCCTCGGTGTGGACCGACTTGATCATGGCGATCTCGTCGGCGATGCCCTTCATGTGCGGAACCAGTTCACTCATCAGGATTCCTGACTGGCCACAACGTTCGAAGGCGAACCTGCTGGGAGCCACGGGGAAACGTTTCTGCCCGCTGGTCATGGTGGTGATGCGCTGCCCGTTGCGAATGGAGTCCGGCAGTTCCTTGTCAAAGAACTTCTCCATCTGGGGTTTATGGTCAAAGAGGTCCTGCTGGGCCGGGGCCCCGTTCATGTGCAGGTAGATGAGGTTCTTTGCCTTGGGTGCAAAGTGAGGCAGTCCGGGAAGGGCCGGATGGATATCGTCGGCCACAGTGGGCTCGGCGGCCAGGCTCCTCTGGCCCAGGAGCTGAGCGAGGGCGATCCCCCCCACCTTGAGGCCGGCTCCCTGGAAGAACCGGCGACGGGATTGAAGTTGATGATATTCAAGGGCGGGATCCATGGCAGAGTCAGTTCTTGTTCACGACCTCATCGAGATTGAGGAGCAGGTTGGCCACGAGTGTCCAGGGAGCGAGTTCGCGCGGGAGGATTGTCTTGTCCGCGGCACTTTCTCCGTAGCCGATAAGTTTTTGAGCGCCCTCCAGGTCATCGCAGAAGCGATCTCTATGTGCGCCCAGGAGGTCGCTCACGATCCGTGTTTCCTCCGGTTCGGGTCGGCGGGAAGTCACAGTACGCCAGGCCCACAGGATGCGTTCTTCGTCCTTGGCGCCGCCTTCCCTGATGATGCGCTGGGCAAGGTTGCGGGCGGCCTCGACGTGTTGAATGTCGTTCATGAGCTGCAGGGCCTGCATCGGGGTGTTGCTGCGGCCGCGGGCAGAGCAACTCAGTTCACGGTTTGGAGCATCGAAGCTGGCCATGAACGGTGGGGGTGCGGTGCGCTTGAGGAAGGTGTAGAGGCTGCGTCGGTACAGGTCATCACCCTGGCCCCGTTTGTAATTGCGGGTGTTGCTGGAGGCAAAACCGACCGGTTCCCAGATATTCGGCGGTTGATAGGGCCTGACGCCCCGGCCACCAATGGCGGGCACGAGCAGGCCGCTGATGCTCAGCACCTGGTCGCGCAGCACCTCGGCGTCCAGCCGGTGTCGCGGTCCCCGGGCGAGCAGGCGGTTTTCCGGGTCCTTTTCCAGCAACGTGGGTGAAACTGCGGAGCTTTGGCGGTAGGCATGACTGGTGAGCATGCGCATCACCAGGCGCTGCACGTCCCAGCCATCTGCCACAAACTGCATCGCCAGCCAGTCAAGCAGTTCAGGGTGACTGGGCAATTCGCCCTGGGTGCCGAAGTCCGCGCTGGTTTTCACCAGGCCTGTGCCGAAGAACTGCTGCCAGATACGATTTGCCGCAACGCGTGCGGTGAGCGGGTGTTTGCCGTCGACGAGCCAATTGGCGAAGTCCAGCCGGTTGTAATCGCGATCTTCCGGTCTGGGCGGAAGGGGAGGCAGGAAGGCGGGCACGTTGCGGCTGACCTTCTCGCCGGGGCTGTCATACTGGCCGCGCGTCATCACGAAGCTCTCCCGCGCCTTGGGCAGGTCGGCCATCACAAAGGTGATGGCGGTGTCCTTGCCAAGATCCGCTTTCTGTTTCTCAAGTCCGGCTTTCTCGGCAGTCAGCGGCGCAAGTTCCTTGCGGGCACCGAGGTATTCCCTGCCAAGCCACTGTTCTTGTAGTTCGTTCTCCTGCTCCTCTGTCCACTTTTCGGGAGCTTTGCCCTTGAAGCGCTTTTGAAGATCTGGGGACAGGTCCTGGTTGCGGGTTGCCTCAGGCTGTGCTTTCCAGGCCTGCCAGGAATAGGCGGGGTCCTTTGCGGGGTCAGCGGTAGAGGAAATGCCGAAGTGATCCCACCCCATGGTCCCGGAAAACTGGGTAAGGGCGTAGCCGGTGACTGTGGTGCCGGGCTTCAGGCCCACCTTGTCGGCGGCAAACTCAAGCCGCACCCATTTGCCTTTCTCCGGAAGCGGTCCCATGACAACGCGCTCGTGGGTATTCACCTTGCCCCAGCCGATTTTTTCATGGGCTCCCCAGACGGCACGGTGATTCCAGCTCCCCACAAGGAACTGCACCATCACAGCTTCGGGTGGATCCTTGGAATCAAGATAACAATGGACGAAGAACGTGCCATCCCTTGGAATAGTAAATTTCCCCTGCGAATAGACATCCTGGCCGGTGGCGTTTTTCGCAGTGCGCCTGATGGCCAGTTTGCCCCCGAAGACCGGGCCCTCTTCCCTGGTTACCAACTTCAGGGGTGGACCGGTAGCTTCAATTTTTCCTTTCGGGAAGCCATCCTCAAACCAGATGACTTCCCTGACCTCGGGCTCAGGCGGTGGCGTGAGGGCGGCGGGATCAACATACTTGATCCTGCTTACCGCGGCAGTGATACGCTTGTCGACTCCGGCAATCTGCAAGTCCAGTTCGGCCTGGCGCTGCAATGCTCCCTCTTTCGGGACACGCAGGATAGGCGGGGTGTCTATCTTGTTGCCGTCCAGGGCTGGGTCGGCGGCGCTGTGGAAGAAGGAATACATCGAGTAATACTCCTTCATGGAAATGGGGTCGAACTTGTGATTGTGGCATACTGCGCAGCCGGCGGTCAGCCCCATCCACACCTCCACCGCCGTCGTAGTGCGTTCCACCGCATTGCGATAAATCCATTCCGCATTGATGCTGCCGCCTTCGCCGGTGGTCACATTGCAGCGGTTGAATCCCGAGGCAATTTTCTGGTCCATGGTCGCCCCGGGCAACAGGTCTCCGGCCAGTTGCCAGCGGGTAAACTCGTCGAACCTGATGTTCTGGTTGAACGCCCGCACCACCCAGTCGCGGTAGGGCCACATGGACCGTTCGTTGTCGAGGTGCAGGCCATGGGTGTCGGCGTAGCGGGCGAGATCCAGCCAATAGCGTGCCATGTGCTCGCCGTAGGCCGGGCGCTTCATCAGGTTGCTGATCAGGGTTTCCAGGGCCCGGGGGGATTTGTCGGTGAGGAAAGCGTCGACCTCCTCCGGCCTGGGAGGCAGTCCGGTGAGATCCAGGTAGACACGTCGAATGAGTGTTTCCGGCCTGGCCAGCGGCGCGGGCTCCAGACCTTCCTCTGCCAGGCGCTGCTGCAGGAAGGCGTCAATCGGATTTGTCGCCCCCCTGGGCACGAGAGGGGTCTTCGGAGCCGTGAAGGCCCAGTGATCCTCATACGGCGCACCCTGCAGGATCCATTGCTTCAGGATGTTCTTTTCCGCATCGGAAAGTTCCTTGTGCGAATCCCGGGGTGGCATCACCTCGTCCTCGTCTTCCGAGAGGATGCGAGCCCATGCTTCGCTCTCCTCCAGGTTCCCGGGGACGATGGCCTGCACACCATCGCGTTCAGCAGTGGCCGCGTCACCCTTATCAAGGCGCAACTTGCCTTTACGCTTCTTTGCGTCCTGGCCATGACAGGCAAAGCAATTCTCCGAGAGGATGGGCCGGATATCGCGCGTGAAGTCCGGGGTGGCCGGAGTGGC
>DLRK01000202.1:0-6221 GCA_002501065.1 Akkermansiaceae bacterium UBA7890 | reverse complement strand
GTGGCCGGAGTGGCTTCCGTCAGGAGACTCGCTCCCAGGATTGGAACGATGATGGTTCTCATCATTTGATGGAAGAGCGTATCACCACCTAAGGCAGGGTAAAGGGAGGAACTGAACGCAGGGAGGAGGCTCTGCAGGAACCCTGCGGGGGCATGTGCGGAAGAGCATGAAACGGCATTGCAATCGCGCCCGTTGTTTCAGAGTTCGGTCACGATCTGCTTCAGGTAGTCGGCCAGTTCCGGGCCGATATCCTCACGCCGGAGGCCGAACTCGACGTTGGTCTTGATGAAGTCGAGCTTGTTTCCGATGTCGTAGCGCTTGCCGTCAAAACGGAGGCCGTAGAGTCCGCGTTCCTGCAGCATGAGGATCATGGCGTCGGTCAGCTGGATCTCGTCATTCTTGCCCGGTCCGGTCTCGGCGAGGTAGTTGAAGATCTCGGGACGCAACACGTAACGGCCGGCAATGGCCAGGTTGGAGGGAGCCTCTTCCACGGAAGGCTTCTCGATGAGCTGGTCGAGCTCAATGATGCCGTCACCGCGGTCCTCTCCCCCCGCGATACCGTAAAGGGGGACCTTTTCGCGCGCCACTTCGTCGAGGGCGATGACGGATTCCTGCCGGTCCTCGTAGATGTCGATCATCTGCCGCAGGATGGGTCGGTCCGGGTCATTGCTGCTGAGAATGGTATCGCCGAGGAGGAGGGCGAAGGGTTCGTGGCCCACGAAGGTGCGCCCGTAGGAGACGGCATCGCCGAGTCCGTTGAGCTCCTTCTGCCAGACAAAGTGGATGGAGGCCATGTCCGAGATGCGGCGGATCTGCTCGAGCAGCTCCGTCCTGCCCTGTTCTTCGAGCGCCAGCTCCAGCTCGTTGGTGGGGTAGAAGTGTTCCTCGATGGCGCGTTTGCCGCGGCCGATGATCATGAGGATGTCGGTGATGCCACTGTGCACGCATTCCTCCACCACGTACTGGATGGTGGGGGTGTCCACAATGGGCAGCATTTCCTTGGGCTGCGACTTGGTGGCGGGCAGGAAGCGGGTGCCGAATCCGGCGGCTGGAATGACGGCTTTGGTGACAGGCATCGGGAGGAAGGGGCAACCGGGGCGGCTGGCCACCGGGATGCCGGAGGTATTGGAATCCTGCAGGATGAGGGTGGCAAGGAGGAACTGACCCGCGGGGGCAGGCTACCCCGTCGCAGCTATCGGCTTTCAGGTTCGATGACCGGCTTGATGACCTCCACTCCGAGCTTGGCCAGCCCGGTTTGAAGGGCCGCGAACATCTCGTCACTGTCGTAAGTCCCCACGATGGCTCCTCCGGAGCCGGTGAACTTGGCGGAGGCTCCCACCGAGCGGGCGGTTTCCACCATGGCCAGGTTGCCGTCGGACAGGCGGTAGAGCGACTTGCGCAGGTCGAAGTTGCGGTCCAGAAGCGGCCCGATCCGGGAGCCCTTCCCGCTGGTGAGCAGGTCGCGGCATTGCTGGGTCAGATCGGCCCACTCTTCCATGGCGGCCACCACCTCGGGCTCCCTGCGGTGGAAGCGGCCACGGATATCATTGTGGAAGATTTCCGTGCCCTCCGAGAGTCCCGTGTTGTAGGCGAGGTAGAGCGGAGGCAGGGTCTCGGGATCGAGTTGTTCGTAGGCGCCGTGACCCATTTGCTCGAAGTGCTTTTCGGCGAAGTCCATGAAGACCACTCCTTCGTAGGCCTGGATCACGCGATCCTGCAGCCCGGCCGGGATGCGAAGTTCGTCGGTCTCCACCGAAAGAACGAGGTTGGCCAGAGTGGGAGGAGTGATGCTTACCTCGTAGAACTGCATGAGGGCACGGAAGCAGGCGGTGATGATCGCACTTGAACCCGCCATGCCGACGTGGGGCGGAATGTCGCTGCGGTAACGGATGGTAAAGTTCCGGTCGTGCAGGGAGATCCCGTTCTCCCCGCAGTGATCGTGGAAGCGTTTCACCGAGGCCTTGAGGAGGCGCAGTCCACCGTAGTAACCGAAGGTCCGGGTGTCTTCCACGAGATCGGACAGGCTCCCGAAGAGCATCTCGTCCCGGCGCGCGGGTTGGATTTCCAGCTCGGGGGATTCCCAGAGGGAAACCCCGGCCGAGAAATTCCTCACGATGAGGGAGATCGTCTTGCCGTGGAACCCGTCGGAAGGGTTCCCGATCAGGCCGGCACGAGGATACGAAGCGGTTTTGATGACCATCGACGGTAGTGGTCTACATTGTGGGGTCCGTATTGGGAATCGTGAAAATAATTGGATTTGTGCCAATCGATCTTCATGGCAAGAGAGGGCATGGGAATGAATGAGAGCATTGCTTGGGAGGGCAAGGGCCTGATTGGAGTGGTGCACCTGCAACCGCTGCCAGGCTCGCCGCGCTATCGCGGGTCGATGAAGGAGATCTGTGCCGCGGCGGTGGTGGATGCGCAGGCCTACGAGGAGGGCGGGGCGCAGGGCCTGATGATCGAGAATTTCGGCGACCTGCCCTTTACCCGCGGGGCGGTGGCGCCCGAGACGGTGGCGGCCATGGCAGTGGCGGCGGAGTCAATCAGGACCGCGGGGGTGCAGCTTCCTCTCGGCTTCAACGTCCTTCGGAACGATGCCTCCTCGGCGCTGGCCCTTGCCGCGGCCTGTGGAGGCGTGTTTCTACGGGTCAATGTTCATACCGGAGCGGTGGAAGCGGACCAGGGGATCATCCAGGGAGAGGCCTGCACCACCTTGCGCAAGCGCGCGGCGCTCTGCCCGGAGGTCCAGGTCTGGGCCGATGTGCTGGTCAAGCATGCCGTGCCCATCGGGGATCTCGGAATCGAGGAAACTGCCCGGGACACCTTTCATCGTGGACTGGCTGATGCCCTCATCGTGTCCGGAGTGGCCACGGGTGCGGCGACCGGGGTTGACGATTTGCGGCGGGTGAAGGGAGCCTGCCCGGAAGCTCCCCTGCTGGTGGGCAGCGGGGCGCGGGCCGACAACGTCGGGGAGTTGCTGGAGTATGCCGACGGACTGATTGTGGCGTCCTCCCTGAAGGTGGATGGAGTTCTCGCCAACCCGGTGGATGTGAAGCGGGTCAGGGACTTGAGGAAGGCGATGGGGTGAGTGGCCTCCCCGGTTCAAGGATGCGGATGCGACGCCCAGGCTCCGGATTTCTCTCAGGTGCGGGGAGCCTTCCGATCAATCAATCCGCTGGAAACGGATTGGCGCTCGAGCGCAGGGCGATCTCTTCCGGTGAGTAGAGGCTGGAGGGGTGGTTTGCACCGTGGCCGGAATCGGCTGCAAGGGCCAGCTGGGCGGGTGAGAGGCGCACCACGGAGAGACCGAGGGAGGCGCTCACGGTGAAGAGGAGAGCGGCACCGATGAGGAGAGAATGCCTGGACCGGCTGCGGCAGACCACCCGTTCGACACGGGCGCGCAGGGGAGCCCGGCCCGCCATGGCGAGGGCGGTCTGGGGGAGTGCGCCGGCTTCCGCAATGTCACAGAGGGCCGTGGCATAACGGTCCGGATCGGCACCCACCGCGATAACCTTGGCATCACAGGCAAATTCGCACTGGGCCATGAGGCGGGAGCGCAGCCACCATACGAGCGGGTTGAACCAGTAGACCAGACAGGCGCACTGGGCGGCCAGATTGGTCCAGAGGTCGCGGCGGGCCACGTGTCCGAGTTCATGCAGGAGCACCATGCGCAGGGTGCCTTCGCTCCAGCGGACACTGCTGGAGGGGAGATAGACCACCGGGCGGAAAAGGCCGGCGATGAAGGGTGACATTGCGTGGGGATGCAGGCGCACCCGGATCTTGTGCCGCAGGTCCAGCTGCAGGCGGCAGGTTTCCACGATGCGCGCCATTACCGGGTCTCCGGAATCGACCGACCTGGCTCGCCAGCGGTTGAGCGAGACGAAGTCGGCTGCCAGGCGCAGGGTGAAGAGGAGAAATCCCCCCATCCAGAGGAGGGAGAACCATGAGATGGTTGTGGAGACTGTTCCAGGTTGCACCGGCCCCGTCAGGGCGGGAAGTTCCACCGTCAACTTGGGCAGCCGCGCCAGGAAGGGCAGGGCCAGAAGGGTGAGGAGGCTGCCCAGAGTCAGAAGGGGAGACTGGGCCGGGTCCCGTCGACCGGTCAGCCAGACGGCCAGAACCGCGAGAAGCGAAAGAGCGGCACTGGTGAGAAGGAGAGACATGGTTTGAAGAGGGGGTCGCTGGTCAATAGGCAGAGCGTCGCCGGACCTATTTTTGCCTGATCAATTCCCGGATACCGTCGATTTCCTTCTTGCTGAGCTGCTGGTCGCGTGGATCGAGCAGAGCGGCCACCAGGTTTTCCGGTTTCCCTTCGAAAAATGTGCGCAGGAGGCTGTCGAGGGCCGTGCGTTTCGCCTTCTTCGGGGACTTGGCCCGGTAGACGTAGCGTCGGCCCTCCTTCGAGTGGCTTACCATCTCCTTCCCCTCCAGGGTGGCCAGCAGGGCCCTCACGGCCGAGTAGGACGGCGGATCGGGCAGGTTCTCCTGGACTTCCTTGGCGGTGGCCTGGCTCAGTCGGTAAAGGATCTCGAGAATCTGGCGCTCGCGGCGCGAGACCTGCCCTTTCTCCAATCGGTTCATGAGGCCACTCTAAGCTTGTGCTATAAAACCCGCAATAATAATGTTGGAAAAACAGCAGAAAACAATTGACGGCCGGAGTTAATTGCTGTTTTTTTAGCACAGATGAAAGCAAAAACGTCCCGGGGGAGGAATGGTTGTTGGGGATTGGGTCTGGTGTTGGGACTGCCCCTGTTTCTGAGCAGCTGCGCCTCCTATGAGAACTCGCCGCCGCCCGGTGCCGTTCAAGGGGAGACTTCCCGGAACGTACCGGTGGGGGACTCGTCGAAGCATCGGTCTTTGGGCTCTCCCGGGGACAATTCTCTGGCGGCTTCGCCTGAATATTTCCGGAAGCCCACTCCGCGGCCCGGGTATGCCACCTCCTGGGGGGCCTCCATTGCCTCACGGATGACCTACACGAGTTTCCGGCGGACGAGCGACACGCCGCACGGGGGCATAGCCAGCATTTACTACAACGACAAGCGGGGAGTAGAGGAGATGACCAGGAGGGGCGACTACACTTCGACAGGAAGAAAGCGGGCCGCCAATGGGCTGGTGGAGTGGGGGATGCGAAGTGGGTTCGGGATCATGCGGAACCACCATGCCGACGGGAAGCGCTATGTAGTTGGTCGCAAGAATGCGAGGTATTCCATCTCGGTGAAGAACAACTCGCGGGCCCGCCTGGAGGTTGTGCTGAGTGTTGATGGACTGGACGTGGTGGACGGAAAGTCCGCCAGTGTGAGGAAGCGGGGTTACATCGTGTGGCCGGAACAGACCATCGAGATCAAAGGGTGGCGGTCCAGTGAGAAGGAAGTGGCGTCCTTTGTGTTTTCCCCGGTGGCCGGATCCTACTCCAATCTCAAACACGGGGAGAACCGCAACGTGGGCGTGGTGGGGCTGGCAGTGTTCACCGAGAAGGGCATCGATCCCTGGAGCGGACGGGCAGCGGACGGGCACAATCGCTTCGCGGCCTCGCCCTTTGCTGAGGCCCCCGCGAGCCGCGCACGTTAGCTTTGCCGCGGGGTCCCGCGTTTCATGGTCTGGCTTCCGGGACTCATGTCCCCGGTCTTGTTTCCGGGACCGGGTCCTCCCTGGTCTCATAGAGCATGAAGCCGCGGCGCTGGTAGTTGGGCAGGGCATTGGGATGGTCCTGCTCGCAGGTGTGCAGCCAGACGTGGTGGACCGCCCCGAGGGTCCAGGCGTAGCGCACCACCAGTTCGAGAGAGGCGCCACCCAGGCCCTTGCCGAGGGAGGAGCCGAGGAGACCGAAACTCAGGATTTCCACGTCGCCCTCGCGGTTGCTCAATTCCCCGTAGCCGATGTCCTCTCCATCCATGACCAGCACCACGGTGCTGACCGGATTGTCCCTGAGGTAATCGTCCCAGCGCCGGGTAGTCCATTCTGCGCAGGCCGTCCAGTTCCAGGCTCCGCCCACGTCCCTGTAGAAGCGCTCGTTCACCGCGCCGTCGGGTGGATCGATGACGCGAAGGCACAGGCCCTCCCGGGGGGCGGCCGCGACGAGGTCATCCGGCGAGTTCATCTGCAGGTAATAGGTTTTCATCAGGCTCCAACCGGGCCGGACAATGTGAGATCAGGCGGAGGATTGCCAGTCTCGTGGTTACAATGGCGGGATCTGCCTTCTCCCCGTCTGGATTTCTGGATTT
>DLRK01000184.1 GCA_002501065.1 Akkermansiaceae bacterium UBA7890 | reverse complement strand
GAAGTCGGCGCCCGACCCCCTGTTAGATCAAGCGGGTTTCGATTTTCACACGTATACCGCAAGTTACGATCAGCCCAATCGACCGCAATTCCATTTCACCTCGCGTGAAGGAGGTATCAATGATCCCAACGGATTGATCTACTATGATGGCGAATGGCATCTGTATTTTCAGCACAAAGGTCAGAAACACTGGGGCCATGCCGTCAGCACAGATCTAATCCATTGGACGCAACTGGAGCATGCCATTGTCCCGCACAAGGGGCACTGTGCTCACAAGGGGCAGATCTGGTCCGGCACGGCGATCATCGACTCGAAGAACACCCTGGGTAAGCAAAAGGGGGACACGAAAACGATTGTGGCCTTCTTTACCCATACCCAAAAAGTATTCCATCAGGACGGTGCCTACAGCACGGACAGGGGACGGACTTTTCAACTATTGGGCAATCTCGTCCCGAACCAGGGATCTTCAACAGGTGAGCGTGACCCTAAGGTGATCCTGGATCCTGCAACCAATAAATGGATCATGTATGTGACCGCGGGAGTCAGTGCGGTGTTTGAGTCCACCGACCTGATCAAGTGGAAGCACATCGGCAAGGTGGAGGGAATCGGCGGAGAGTGCCCGGATTTGTTTCAGCTCCCACTGGACGGTAATCCGTCAAAAATGATGTGGGTTATGACCAATGGGGGCGCAAGATATGGAGCCGGCACCCTTGAGAATGGGATATGGCGGCTGGCTGAGGGGGAAAGACTTCAGGGCTTTGATTCCGGACGCCCGCGCGGAAGCATGGGCTATGCCTGGCAGACCTTCGGCAACGGCCCGGACGGGCGCGTGGTGCAGTTGGGCTTTATTCAAAGCGGTAAAAAGGGTGCCCGGGCTCCCATACCGCACGAAGGCCTGCCGTTCTTCCAGCAGATGACCTTTCCCGTCGAGCTGACGCTGCGCTCAACGCCGGACGGTATGCGCCTGTTCCGGAATCCGGTGAAGGAGATTGAGACGCTCTACACAGACACCAAAAAGTGGAGCGGGATCACCCTGGCCACCGCGAACGACAAGGGTCATCTTGGCGGCCTCACGCCGGATTTGCTGGACATGACCTGTGTCTTCTCGCCCGGTGAGGCAGACAAGGTCACCTTCAACATTCGCGGCGTCGCTGTCCGGTACACCCAGGCGGACGAAAGGATTCGCATCACCAACAATGCGGGCATCGTCGGTGAATCGCTCGTCCCCGCAAGTCCGGACGAGAAGGGCCGGGTCAAGTTTCGGGTGCTCTT
The DNA here is from genome assembly GCA_002501065.1 of Akkermansiaceae bacterium UBA7890. Classification (GTDB taxonomy): domain Bacteria; phylum Verrucomicrobiota; class Verrucomicrobiia; order Verrucomicrobiales; family Akkermansiaceae; genus Roseibacillus_B. Next base: position 1,727 of record DLRK01000184.1, on the reverse strand, counting down.
CGATCGCACCTCCTTCGAGATCTTCGTCAACGACGGCATCGCCGCCGCCACGATCAACTGTGTTCCCGTGAGCCGGACCCTGTCCGTCGACGGCCCCCGGAGCATGATCATCGACGAACTCATGGTCCACGAACTTCAATCTATCTGGCAAAATAAATAACAATGAAAATAAACGTTCAGAAACTGGCAGCCTGCTGCTCAATACTCTTTAGCGGTCCCCTGTCGGCTCAAAATGACGGCACTGCGCCCGAGGTTACCGACCTCAACGCGCAAGATGTGTCGATGCAGTGGGAGAAGAATATTCCTTACCTGGAAGAGGCCTACATCAGTGCCCGGCCCAGAGGTATGGATGACGATATCCCGGTCGGAGTCCTGGGCCTCAATGGTGGAGACAAAGAGATGATCCTGGCGTTTGCCCGCGAAGTGGCCGGCAACACGGACCCCAAGCGCAAAGACAAGACCGACAGCCTGCTGATCAGTCACAAGGGCAAGTTGATCTTCGAGTCCTACTACAGACGCGGGCGCCAGAACCTGCCCCACTTCCAAATGTCCATTACCAAGTCCTATACCGCTTTTGCCCTCGGGCGGGCCATGCAGTTGGGCTACCTTACCATGGATGACCTGAACAAGCCGGTCGTCGGTTTTCTCAAAGAGGTTGATCAGAGCAAGCTGGTTGAAGGGGCGGACAAAGTAACTTTAGCTGAGGCCCTGAATATGCATTCCGGAGTGAAGCTGACCCGGGAAAAAATCATGAAGTACAAGGGCAACCCCGAACTCCTGGAAGGCCAGAAGCAGATCCAGGCCTATTTTGAGGACAGCAATCCGATCCCGCCTGCGCCGAGGAAGTTTGGATACAAGGCGGCCGACCCGGCTATGATCATGCAGGTGCTCGAGGTGTTGGTTCCCGGCTCGGCGGAGGACTTTATCCGCAAGGAACTGATGGGCAGAATGGGAATCACCGAATATGCCTGGCAGGACGATACCAGCGGCCTGCCCAAATCGGCGGCCGGTTCCAGCTTCCGCTCCCGCGACATGCTGAAATTCGGCATGCTGATCCGCGATAAAGGCAAATGGAAAGGCGAGCAGCTGATTCCGGCGACCTTTATGAAGCGCGCCGTCAGCCCGATCTCATTGGGTTGGGGAACCAATTACTACGGCTACTTCTGCTGGCATCGGACGTTGAGGCACAACGGTAAGGAGTATCCGAGCATCGAACTCCGCGGGGCCCTGGGACAGTTCGTCTTTATCTTTCCGAACCAGGATTTGATCGTGGTCGCCACTGCCCATGGCGTCATGACGATGCTCAGAGAAATCCCCGAGCGAATCATCCCGGCGTTTACCGAATAGAAGGAGAATTATGGTGTTTGATGGCGATATTGGTGGTCTCAGTCGATGAAGTTCCACTCTTATGAAACTGGTGCTCCGTGCCCCGTTTCATCGATGACTTTCCCCGGGCGCGCCCGGGAGGGGGGCTGCCAGGGAGAGCTTTGAGAAGGGTGATGCCATCGATACCGGGCACCTATCGCTTCAGCCTCAGACGGTGGCCGGAAGAAATGGACGAGCCCATTCGCGCCGCCGCCGAGCTGACGGTTCCCGCCGGGTTCGAAGGCGCGACCAAGAGGGAAAAGGGCAAGGCTCTGCCCATCGTCAAGGCCCGCCTCAAGGTGGCCGGTTTCGACAAGACCATCGAGGTGACGGACGACATGTCCGAGGCCACCTTCACGGTC
>DLRK01000091.1 GCA_002501065.1 Akkermansiaceae bacterium UBA7890 | reverse complement strand
ACCGCGATGCGATCAACACGAACGTCGGGCATTCGTCCAAGTTCCAGTACGACTTTCCCCGCATGTCGAACCACTACTTCAACGCCACCTTCATTTCGAATGAGGCGGATGTCTACTACAACGCCGAGCTCCGCAAGAGCGGCAGTCCATTCACCAGGTCGAGTGGAAATAGCCTGAATCACGGGAAGTGGAAACTCCCGGGCGACCGGCATTTTCGCGGCCGGCAGAAGAGTGTGATTGATCCCTCGGTCGACCACGATGATCGCATTGCCCGTTATTTCCTCTACCAGATGGGACACCCCGTTTCCGAAGCCGAGTTTGTGCGCGTGATCATCAATGGAGGCAGCGCTTCGGTCCGCGATGACATGGAGCCGATCGCCAATGATTTCCTGAACCGCAACTTCAGCGAGGGGAATCGGGGAACCCTGCTCCGGATTGATGACGAGTGGTGGTATGAGGACGATTTCGGGCGAGGGAGCCGGAATGCCGACTGGTCCTACAAGGGAAGTGATGAAGCGACCCGCTATCATAGCGAATGGCTCATGCGCTCACGTGAAGCGGAATACGACTACACGAGCTTTGTCGAGTTCGTGAACAAAGTGGGGACCAACAGTTTCAACCGGCCGCAGATCGAACGCCTGATCGACACGGATCTTGCCGCCCTGAACGCAGCGGTTCGCGGATACGACGGGGATTGGGATACCCTGACCCTTCGCCGGGGAAAGAACGGCTATTTTTACCGGAAGCCCGATGGGCTCTGGATGCTGGTGCACTGGGATGGCGACCGCGTGTTTGAAAACTCCGGCGAGAACATAATGGGGAACCTCTCCGGCATTCGCAACTACTTCTATGAGCCCCACGTCCGGAGGATGTTGAACTACTACCTCACGGAATTGCTGGAGAAGCACACGCGCAACTCTGCCCACACGGCGGCCTGGCTCCAGGCCGAGGAGAATGCCTCGGGTTCCTATTCCGTATCTTCCAAGTACGCAAACTGGTTCAACAGCCGTGTGGGAGAGGTGGAGGGCTTCATCGGATCGCCCCTCGACAACACGAACTTTGCCGTGACGACGGAGGCAACTCATCCCGATCCCGAAGTGAACCTCTCGGCAGGTATTCCTTTTATCAACTACGGAGACGCCTGGGACTTCAACGATCAGAACCTCGACCTGGGCACAGGTTGGAGAGAGACCAATTACAATTACTCGCACGCGGGGTGGACGCGCGAGGGGGACGCGGGAAATGTCGGCGGCCTCTACGGATTCGAAAACTCCGGGCTTCCGGCACCGGGCATCCGGACACCGCTCCTCAACAGCGACAATGCGGCGAACCACATCACCTACTATTTTCGAAAGGAATTCGAGTACACCGGAAGCCTCGTTGGAGTGACGATCACGATCGACCAGATCGTCGATGATGGCGCGACTTACTACCTCAATGGAACTCCCATTGGCGGAGCCGGAGTTTCGGCGGGAGCGGGATGGAAGACGGATGCCAGTCGAACAGTCGGCAACGCCACGGAAGAACTTGGGGTGGTCAGCGGGGATGGCTCGGCGCTTGTCCTGGGCGCCAACGTTCTCGCTGCCGAAGTGCACCAGACCAACGAAGGTAGCTCCGATGTGGTATTTGGGGCCCGCTTCAGCATTTCAGTTCCGGGAGGGGGAGGGCTCGTCATCAATGAGGTGCTGCCAGCCGGTCCGGGGGCAGGATTCGTCGAGTTCTTCAATCCCACCGCCTCGCCGATCAACCTCCAGAATCACCACCTTTCGGATTCCGCGGGAAACCTGACCAGATTCCGTGTCACCGACAACATTCTCGTGTCACCGATGGGTTTTGGATCGGTCGGATTCACCGAATCCTCGTTGACGGTCGGCCCCACAACGGTGGTCTATCTGACTGCTCCCGACGGAGAATCCGTGATCAACGCCATCGACACGACCATGCCGCTCGACGGGCGATCCCTGGGACGACAGGGGGATGGAAGCAGCAACTGGCTTCTCTTCGCGAGCCCGACACGCGACGGTGCCAACACCAGCGGCGGAACTTCGGCGAATATGATCACGCTCAACGGAACCAGCCCCTCCAGGGTCTACGAGGTGCGGATCGCCGACCAACCGGACACGGAGTTTGAATGGATCAGCACGACCGAGTGGGCGCTTTCGGGAATCTACCTGGAGTCCGGACAGAATTCGCTGATAGTCGAGGGGCGGGATCGCGAAGGCGAGGTGGTGGAATCGTCAGTGTTCGTGATTAACAAGAGCGGAAACGCACCGCCCGTTGTCGACTTCGACACTACCCCGGAATCGTTGAATCTTGGAGTAGGAGAGACGCTGGAACTGGATGCCGGTGGCAGTTTCGATCCCGAAGGAGGACCCTTGAACTTTGCCTGGGCGGTCTCGCCCACGGCGGACGTCAATCTCGCTTCCGCCGGGAGCCTGGCCACCGCAACTTTTTCCCGTCCCGGCCTCTACGAGTTCACCGTGACCGTGACAGATGACCAGAACGAGGAAAGCAGCGTCACGCGGGAAGTGGCTGTCTATAACGCGCAAGACTTCAGTCCCTTTGCCAGTCCCGTCCTGGAGGGCCATTGGGAACCGGGCAATCTCGAGCCGCGCAGCAACTACTCGCCGAGCACCTGGTATTCGACGCAGGACAATCCCGGCAATCTCCTGCTCCAGGTTCTGGAGGATTCCGCCAAGCCGCTTGCCATCGGCGGGGCGACCTTCCCTCACCTGTGGCGCGTGATGCCGAACGATACCGACTGGTCGCTGCAGACCGATTTGTCGCTGGACACGCGCCAGTTCGGAGATTTCCACACCGGCTTGATCGTGGAAACCGTCGAGGCCGGCGTCACGAGTCGCTACACCTTCGGATTGGAAAACGGCAGCAGCATCAGCGCCAGGCGAATTCAGGGCGCCACCGTCGTTTCGCTCGCTTCCATTCCATGGGAAAGGGGGAATGCCGAGCTCCGCATTCGGCGTGAGGGTTCGATGCTGCAATTCGAACATCGGGTCGATGAAATCTGGATTAACGTGCACAGTCGCGCCCTGGCCGCTTCGCCGACGGTCAACATGGGAGGCATCTTCACTGTGACAGACACTCCGCAGTCGTTACGGAGTGATTTCGATTATATTCTCCTCGTCGATCCGCAGAGCCTCTCGGAAGCGATCGACTTTTTGCGCATTACGGAAGTGATGTACAATCCCCCGGGTGGGGAATCACTCGAATATATCGAGTTGGTTAACATCAGTGGCAATGCTTTCAGCTTGGATGGAATTCGTTTTGAAGGCACTCGCCCGTTTGATGAATTAACTTTCGGTCCGCTGATCCTGGGTTCCGGCGAAGTTGGATTGGTGGTGAACGATCAGGTCGCCTTCCAGGCGGAATATGGGATCGGTCCCAGGATCCTCGCGCAGTGGCCGGGCGGTCTCCTTTCCAATGGTGGTGAGCGCGTTGTCCTTCGTGATATTTTCGGAAATCCCATCCACGACTTCACCTATGATGACGAGGACCCATGGCCCTCCGGGGCTGATGGAAACGGCAGTTCACTTGAAGTCATCGACGTGAACGGAGATTACAACGATCCCGCAAACTGGCGCTCCAGTTTGCAGATCGGTGGAACGCCCGGGAGCAGTGATGCCGGGACCGGACCCGCTACGGACACAGATGGGGACGGTCTTACGGATGCCGAGGAACTGGCCCTTGGGTCCGACCCCTTGGACGCAGACTCAGACGGGGATGGCGTTGATGACGGCACCGAGGTTGCTGCGGGAACAGACCCGCTGAATTCTTCATCCTCCTTCACCCTGGTCTCGGCTTTGCGCATTCCGATTACGGGCGAGGTCCTGTTGACGTGGAAGAGCGTGCCGGGCAGGACATATCAGTGCCAGTTCTCAAGCGATCTCACGATTGACAGCTGGCAGGATGTCGGCGCACCCGTCCCGGCCGAGGCCGGGCTCACGACCTCATTCCTCGACACCAACGCGACGCCGCAGATCACCGAGCGCTACTATCGTATCGCGATCGCGCCGTAAGCCCGCCAGTTCATTCCCATACGGCACGAAAAATGGGGCCACCGCTCCTGTCGCGCTCTCCCCAACCCGACTCCTGACCTGGTCCCCCCGCCGGGCGGTTCGTTTTCCCTAGTCCAGGCCCAGCACGATGGTCTCCGAGTAACGGAGCTCCCCGGTGATGGCGTCGTGAAACTGGAAGATGACCTGGGGGTGCGGAAAGGCGAACCAGCGCTCGCCGTCGCGCTCGACCGGGTTGTTGAAGACGTTGTTGACCTGCACCACGCAGTAATGGGGAAAGGTGCGGTTGGCCCGTGGGATGTCCTCCATGGCATAGCTTGACCAGCGGATGTCGCAGGCCCGCGGGCCATACTTGAACCTGCCGTTGGCGGGGCGACCGCCCTCGTCCTTCATGGGAGCGTGGTTGATCGAGTTGTGCGGGCCACTGGCGAATTCGTACACGTTGTCCGTGATCTTGATCGCGAAGCTGTTGTGGAGGTCGCCGGTCAGCAC